>CAMPHE010000028.1 GCA_946885815.1 uncultured Arenimonas sp. | reverse complement strand
TCGGCGGCGTCCTGGAACGCGCCGTTCGCCGCGGTGAACGCGGCCGCCTGCGTGGCGTCGGCCATCACGTACGCGCCCGGATCGGGCGCCGGCGCCTCGAACACATGCTCCGTCAGCGCCGGCGTCGCCATCGACCACATCGTGAAGAACGCGAGCCAGCTGAAGAACTGCACGACGCCGATCGCCAGCATCTGTCGCGGCATGTGCGCGATGTCGTGCGCGATGTCGCCGAACAGCCCGCGCCCCTCGCGCCGCTCCGCGCGGAACCGTTCCAGGTCGTCGGGCGGGTATTCGCTCGTCGTGAATACCGTGACGAGGATGCTGCCGAGGAACACGGCCGCGCCGATCGCGAACGCGACCTGCACCGACGGCGGCACGACGCCCGGCCCGGCTTCGTTCGGCACGCCGAGCTTCGCCACCAGCCACGGCAGGTTGCTCGCGATCCAGGTGCCGATGCCGATGATCAGGGTCTGCAGCACGAACCCGTACGAGCGCTGCCGTTCCGGCAGCTTGTCGGCGACCAGCGCGCGGAACGGCTCCATGCTGATGTTGATGGACGCATCGAGCACCCACAGCAGCCCGGCGGCCATCCACAGCACCGGCGAATGCGGCATCGCCACCAGCGCCGCCGACGCGAGGATCGCACCGGCGAGGAAGAACGGCCGCCGCCGCCCGAGCACCGGGTGCCACGTGCGGTCGCTGAACCAGCCGACCACCGGCTGCACCAGCAGCCCCGTCAGCGGCGCCGCGATCCAGAGCAGCGGCAGCTGGTCCTTGTCGGCGCCGAGCGTCTGGAAGATGCGCGACATGAAGCCGCCCTGCAGCGCGAAGCCGAACTGGATCCCTAGGAACCCGAACGACATGTTCCAGATCTGCCAGAACGACAGGTTCGGCCGCTGCGCCATCACGCCTCCCGGACTCCGGAAAAAAAAAGGCGCGCCGGCGCAGTCGCCGGCGCGCCTCGGGAATTACATCACCACTTGTAGCTGATGCCGAGCAGCGTGGTGCGGCCGAACTCCTGGAAGCTCGACGGCCGCGCCGCGAAGCCCGCCTGGCGGCTGATGAACGGCTCGTTCTCGAGGTTGTTCACCTGCAGCAGGATCGACAGGTCCTCCAGCATGCCTTCCTGGAACGTGTAGCCCAGCGACACGTCGGTGACCGTCTCGCCGCCGAAGTTCTGGCGGATGCGGTCGCCGCCGAAGCCCTGGATCTCGCCGAGGAACTCGGAGCGGTGGCGCTGGCTGACGCGCGCGGCGAAACCGTAGCGCTCGTAGAACAGCGTCGCGTTCCACACCTCTTCCGACAGGCCGGGCAGCGGCGTGTTGGAACCGGGGCCGTCGGCCTCGACACTGCTGGTCGTGTCCGAGTAGTTGCCCTGGAAGCCGAAGCCTTCCAGCGGCGCGAACCACAGGTCGAACGGGATCGACACCGCGAATTCCCAGCCGCTGATGCGGCCGCCTTCGCCGTTGGTGGGCTCGGTGTACGTGCCGATGTAGCTGATCGGACCCGGCGGCAGTCCCTCGGCCGGGATCGGAACGTCGCTGTAGTCGAATTCGGTGTTGACGTAATCGTAGATGTACGACTTCAGGTCCTTGTAGAAGTACGCGAGGCTCACGTAGCCGCGGTTGCCGCCGAAATACTTCTCGTAGGACACGTCGAACGCGTCGGCGATCCACGGCTCGAGCTCCGGGTTGCCGCCGCCGCCGGTGAATCGCTGCTGGATCTCGTCGTAACCGAAGCTGGCGTTCGCGCGCAGCTGGTCCATGCGCGGCCGGGCCATCTGCCGCGCCGCGGCGACGCGCAGGAACTGGTCGGCCGGGAACTGGAACGACAGGTTCAGGCTCGGCAGCCAGTCGGTCTGCGTGCGGCCGCGGTCGACCTCGTCACCGAGCGCGACACCGTCGAACACCGCGACGCCGGTCGACGACTGCTCGGCGCGCACGCCCTGCACGCCGAAATTGCCGCGCAGCGGCACGCTGCCCAGGTCGGTGTCGATGTTGAGCTGACCGAACACCGTGGTGACGGTTTCGTCGACTTCCCAGTTCTTGTTGTAGATGTCGGCGTGCTGCTTGCCCTGCAGATGGTAGAAATTGTTCAGCAGGCCCAGTGCGTCCAGGCCCATGAACTCGAGCCCGGCGAACGAATAGCTGCCGGTGACGAATTGCGTCGGCACCGCCACTTCCGGGTTGCCGGTGCAGGTGGGTGTGGTGCAGAGCGTGAACTCGGACGACGACCGGCTCTTCTCGCGGTCGGTGAGGTTCGCACCGAACTCGACCGAGCTGAAGAAGTCGTGGTCGAACCCGCGCTCGAGGTCCAGCCGCAGCGCGTTGATCTGGTCCTCGACGATGAAGTCCTTCAGGTAGCCGGCCTGCGGCACGGCGCCGCCCCAGCCGCCCGGATCCATCATCCGGAAGTTCGACGGGTCGGTCAGGTCGATCGGGAAATCGAACTCGTAGTAGTCGTCGCCGCTGTACGTCGCGCCGACGCCGTCCAGCACGATGCCGGGCGCCAGCCGCGCGTAGGTTTCGAGGATGCGCTCCTCGCGGTGGATGTCGGAATGGCTGAGGTCGACGGTGGCCGTCCACCGGTCGGCGAAGCGCCATTCGGTGTTCCAGCCCACCGAGATCATGTCGTCGTACGACGCGTTGAAGTCGCCGCGCGTCACCGCGAAGCTGACGTCGTCGTAATTGGCGTCGATCGCCGTGCCGTCGCTGTCGTCGGTGCGGCCGTTGAGCGCCGCGCCGGTCCAGGTCTGCAGGCTGAACTGGAAGCCGCTCTTGTTCTCCTCGCGGTCGAACTCGGAGTGGAAGAGATCGACGCGCGTGTGGAAATCCTCGTTCGGGCGGTACTCGAACACGCCCATCAGGCCGCGACGCTCGAACTCGCCCTCGATGTCCCACAGGTCGGCACCCGAGATCGCGCCGGTGACCGGGCCGCCGTCGTCGGGGTCGTAGCCCCACGAGCCGAACTGGTTGGCCTGCGTCGGCGACTTCAGCACCGCGTAGCCGAGCGCGAGCCCGACGGTGCCGTCGTTGAACTGGTCGATGTACGAGAAGCTGCCGCGGTTGCCGGACTGCTTCTGGTCGTCGAGTTCGTTGATGTCGTGTCGCAGGTTCGCGGCGAACACCTGCTCGCCGTAATCGAGCGGGCTGACGGTGCGCAGGTCGATCGTGCCCGACAGGCCCTGCCCGACCAGCGACGCGTCCGGCGTCTTGTAGACGACGACCTGGTTGATCAGCTCCGAGGGGAACTGGTCGAACTCGACACCGCGGTTGTTGCCCGGGCTGACCTGCTCGCGGCCGTTCAGCAGGCCGGTGGAGAAGTCGCCGGCGAAGCCGCGGATGTTGATCTCCTGCGGACGGTTGCCGAAGCGCTGCGCGGTGAGGCCGGGCAGCCGCGCCAGCGAGTCGGCGATCGACGAGTCGGGCAGCTTGCCGATGTCTTCGGCCGAGATCGCCTCGACGATCGAGGTGTTGTCGCGCTTGGTGTCGATCGACGCTTCGATCGCGGCGCGGATGCCGGTGACCTCGACGGTGTCGAGGGTGCGGGCTTCGCCCTCGGCGTCCTCGTCTTCCTCCTCCGTGTCGGGCGGCGGCGCCTCCTGGGCGATGGCCAGGCCGGCATTGGCGAAGATCGCGGTCGCGAGCGCGAGGCTCAGCACATTTCGCTTGGCTTTCAACATCTCCCCTCCCGGGACACGTTGTCGTTTTCCGTGACCCCCGGGTGGCCCCCTGCCAGTTCCCCGCGGGCGAGTCCGCATGCGCGATCGCTTCGATCGTCGACGCTGCGGCGATAGTAGCCCTGCGCTTTCCGACGCGGCGGTCCCTGCATACGTATTCACGGCCGATCGCCCGCGGACCCGTCACGGAAGTCGCGGCGGCGGGGTTCAATGCGTGCACGGCTTCCGGAGCACCGATGAAACCACTCGCCCCCGCCCTCGCCCTGGCGCTGCTCGCCGGCCCTGCCGCCGCGACGCCCTGTGCCGGCGGTCCGGCGCGCCCGCAGGCCGACTGGCGCGACCAGGTCGTCTACTTCCTGATGCTCGACCGCTTCGACGACGGCGACCCGTCGAACAACGACCAGGGCGGCGGCGAATACGACCCGGCGAACGGCGCGAAATACAGCGGCGGCGACTTCGCCGGCGCCTGCCGCCGGCTCGATTACATCGCCGGCCTCGGCGCCACCGCGGTGTGGATCACGCCACCGGTCGCGAACCAGTGGTGGACCGGCTACGGCGGCTACCACGGCTACTGGGCGAGCGACTTCAAGGCCGTCGATCCGCATCTGGGCACGCTGGCGGACTACCGGGCGTTCGCCGACGCGCTGCACGCGCGCGGCCTGTCGCTGGTGCAGGACGTGGTGGTGAACCACACGGGCAATTTCTTCACCTACCGCGATCGCCACGACCCGGCGGATCCGCGCGTCGGCTGGCGCGCGGTCGTGCCGTCGGTGCCGGTCGCCGCGCCGACGCAGTGGCCCTTCTCGCTGAACGACCCGCGCCGCGACGCCGACCGCGCGGCGGCGATCTACCACTGGACGCCGCCGATCGCCGACTTCGGCGACGAGACCCAGGAACGCACGTACGCGCTCGCCGACCTCGACGACCTGAATACGGAGAACCCGGTCGTGCGCCGCGCGCTGCGCGAAAGTTACGGCTTCTGGATCCGCGAGGTCGGTGTCGATGCGTTCCGCGTCGACACCGCGTACCACGTGCCGCCCGGCTATTTCCGCGATTTCCTGTACTCGGGCGATGCGCGGGCACCCGGCATGTTCGCGGTCGCCGAGGCGGCGGGGCGCCCCGGCTTCCACGCGTTCGGCGAAGGCTTCGGCACCGACGGGCCGTACGAGGACGACGCCGCGCGCAAGCTGGAAACCTACGTGCGCGACGCCGACGGACCGCTGCTGCCGGCGATGATCAACTTCCCGCTGTACGGGAGCTTCGGCGACGTGTTCGCGCGCAGCCGCCCGACGCGCGAGCTCGCGCACCGCATCGAATCGATGCTGCGCGTCCACGCCGACCCGCACCGGATGCCCACGTTCGTCGACAACCACGATGTCGACCGCTTCCTCGCCGGCGGCACGGAAGCCGGGCTGCGGCAGGCCCTGCTGGCGATGCTGACGCTGCCCGGGATTCCGGTCGTCTACTACGGCACCGAGCAGGGCGTGCGCGGACAGCGCGACGCGCTGTTCGCCGGTGGCGTCGGCAGTGGCGGGCGCGACCGCTTCGACACGTCGGCGCCCCTGTACCGCTACCTCGCCGACGCGATCGCGCTGCGGCGCGGCGATGCGCTGTACTCGCGCGGGGTGCCGACCGTGCTGCGCGCCGAAAGCGGCGGTGCCGGCGTGATCGCGTGGCGCATCGACCACGACGACGCGCAGGCGCTGGTGGTGTTCAACACCGCCGAGGAGGAACGGCTGCTCGACCGGCTCGAGACCGGGCTGGCGCCGGGTACGACGCTGCGACCCGCGTTCTCGGCGAACGATGCCGGGGCGGGACCGGCGTCGGTCGATGGCGACGGCCGCGTGAGCCTGCGGCTGCCGGCGCGGGCCGGCTTCGTCTTCCGGCCGGGGCCGGTCGCCGGGCCGCCGACGGCCGCGGAAACGGCCGTCGCGCTGTCGATCGACCCGCTTGCGGCGGCGCCGGTCGCCCGGTCACTCGCCGTGTCCGGCCGGGCGGCGGGCGTCTCCTCGCTGGCGCTGCTGGTCGACGGGCGGATCGACGGCGCGCGCGCGGTCGACGTCGCCGCCGACGGCACGTGGGCCGCGGAGCTGGATACGAACGGGCTGGTCGACCCGGCGGCGGTGCATCGGGTCGTCGCGTGGCACGCCGCGAGCGGCGCGGTGTCGGACGCGGTGGAATTCCGCGTGGCGCCGGCGTGGCGCGACGTCGCCGACGTCGTCGATCCGGCGGACGACGACCACGGCCGCGAGGGCGGCCTCGCCTACCCGCTCGACCGGGGCTGGCGCGACCATCGTCCCGCCGACATCCGCCGCGTGCGCGCCCGCGTCGCCGGCGGCTCGCTGCGGCTGGTGCTGACGATGGCCGACGTGGTGCACGCGTGGAACGCGCCGAATGGCTTCGACCATGTGCTGTTCACCGTGTTCATCGGGTTGCCGGGTCGCGACGGCGGCGCGCGCGTCATGCCGCTGCAGCAGGGCGAGCTGCCGGACCGCCTGCGCTGGCACGGGCGCTTCCGCGTCGGGGGCTGGAGCAGCGCCGCGTTCACCGCGGCCGGCGCCTCCGCCGACGACGAAGGCCGCGTCGCGACGCCCGCCCCCTCGGTCGCGGTCGACCGCGTGGCCGACACCGTGACGCTGACGCTGCCCGCCGGCGCGCTCGGCTATCCGCCGACACTCGACGGCGCGACGGTCGTGATCAACACGTGGGATTACGACGGCGGCTACCGGGTGCTGCAGCCCGAGGCGGGGCGGCACCAGTTCGGGGGCGCGCCGGGATCGCCGCTGGTGATGGACGAGGTGAGAATAAATCTGCTCAGAGCAAATTAGCCCGACTTGCCCCGGGGCCCGCGGAGCCGGACGCTAATTTGCTCTGAGCAGATTTATTTTCACCCGCTCCTCCGTCTGCACACGAAAAACCCGTTCATCGTCAGCCGGCCCTTCCGGGCATCGGGATCGAGCCGCGCCGGCTCGCGGATGTCGGCGCCATGGAAGACGCTCCCCGGATACACGACCAGCCGGTTGTAGCGGGCCGGCACCGCGGCGATGCGCTCGAACCACGGATTGCTCGCCGTCATGTAGCCGGCGGTGAGCCCCGAGCGTTCCTCGAACGCGTGCGGCGTGAGACGCGCCGAATCCTGCACCAGCGCCGCGATCTCGGCGAGCGGCCGGCGCGGCCGGAAGAACACGGTGCCGCCGAGCGCCGGCTCGTGGAACAGGTACAGCACGCTGGCCGCGATCGCCTCGCCGGGAACCGCCTGCATCCGGTCGACATGGCACAGCCACTGCCGCGGTTGCAGCGCCGCCGGCCGCCGCGTCGCGATCGCCAGCCGCGCCTGCGCGCGCAGGGTCCGGCGCCCGTCCATCTCGCGTCGCGCGTGCTGGGTGAAGAAGCCGTCCAGCGCCGCGGTCGTCGTCGTCGACAGCGGCAGCTCCGGCCCGGGATACGCGTTCGTCTCGGACTCGACGAAGCGCGGCGCCTCCGCCGCGGCGTAGTCGACCCAGCCGTCGGGGTCGGCGAGCACGGCATCGAACACGAGGCAGGTGCGGCCGCCGCCGAGCGGCACTTCCGAGACGCGCGGCATGCGGTTGAAGCGCAGCGGCGGCTCGCCGCCGGTCATTCACGCCACCCGGGATTCGGGAACCGCGGCGCAGCGTTTGGCGATGAATTCCTCGTGCGTCGGCATGGCCCGGACGCAGTTGTCGATCACGCTCCGCACGCCCTCGAGGTACTCGTGGATCTTCTCTTCCGGCTGCATGTCGGCCAGCGCATGGTAACCGCGGTTCGGCACCCGCTGGCCGTGGAGCACCTGCACCCAGCTCTGCTCGGCGAACATCTCCATGCCTTCGCGGAAGACGCGGCCGTTCGCGCGCCACAGATCCATCTTCAGCTTCAGCAGCGGCGGAATCGCCATCGTCCGGCACTCGTTCCAGAACGGCGAATCGCTGCGTTCGGTCGCGTGGTAGTGCAGCACGATGAAGTCGCGGATGCGTTCGACTTCCTCCTGCGAATGCCGGTTGAATTCGTCGATGTCGGCCTGGTCGAAGCCGGCGTGCGGGAAGAACGCGGTCAGCCGGGCGATCGCCGACTGGATCAGGTGGATGCTCGTCGATTCGAGCGGCTCCATGAACCCGCTCGCGAGGCCGATCGCCACCACGTTCCGGTCCCACACCCGGTTGCGCCGGCCTGGCACGAAGCGCAGCGGCCGCGGTTCGGCGAGCGCCTCGCCGTCGAGGCTCGACAGCAGCGTGTGCGCGGCCTCGTCGTCGCTGATGTGGCGGCTGCTGTAGACGTAGCCGTTGCCGATGCGGTGCTGCAGCGGGATGCGCCACTGCCAGCCGGCGCTGCGCGCGGTGCAGCGCACGTACGGCGTCAGCGGCCCGGCCGACGCGCAGGGAACGGCGAGCGCGCGGTCGCACGGCAGCACGTCCGAGAACGTGGTGTAGCCGGCCTTCAGCGTCTGCTCGATCAGCAGCCCCCGGAACCCGGTGCAGTCGACGAACAGCTGGCCGGCGACACGTTCGCCCCGCTCCAGCGACACCGCGCGCACGTGGCCGTTGTCCGGATCCTGCTCGACGTGCGTCACCTTGCCCTCGATGCGCTCGACGCCGCGCTTCTCCGCGTACGCGCGCAGGTACTTCGAATACAGCGACGCGTCGAAGTTGTAGGCGTAGGCGATGTCGGCGAGCGGCGAATTCGGCCGGTCGGTCACCGCGCGCATGAAGCGGTCGTGGCGGCTCGCCCACGTCGCGATCGCGTATTCCTCCAGCGGCGCGGCCCGGCCGAGCGCATGCATCTTCAGCCAGTACTGGTAGAACGGCACGACGCCGAGGTCCTGCCCGATCTTGCCGAAGCCGTGGAAATAGCGGTCGCCGACGCGGGCCCAGTCCACGAACTCGATGCCGAGCTTGTACGTGCCCTTCGTGAAGCGCAGGAAGTCGTATTCGTCGATCTCCAGCGCGTTGTTGAACAGCTTGATCATCGGGATCGTCGCTTCGCCGACGCCGACGATGCCGATCTCGTCCGATTCGACGACACGGATCGAATACAGCGGGTGCGGCAGCAGCTTCGCGAGCGCCGCGGCGGCCATCCAGCCGGCGGTGCCGCCGCCGACGATCACGATCTCGCGCACGCGCGCGTCCGGGTCCTGCATGTCCGTCTCCGTCAGTCCGCCCCGGCGGGCGCGAGATACACCACCGCGGTCCGCGCCGGCACGCGGAAGGTGCCGGTGGCCGCATCGTAGCGCGCCTCCCGGCGGGGGCGATCGTCGGCCGCGCGGTCCGACGCCAGCACCGGGTGCAGCGCGAAGGGCCGGCCGGCGAGCGCCGGCACCGCGACGTCGACCGGCTCGACGCCGGCGTTGATGAACCATGCGAGGTCGGCCCCGTCGCCGATGCCCTCGCCCTCCAGCCATGCGCCGACCACGCGGCCGTCGGCGTCCGGACCGGCCGGCGCGAAGTGCAGGCGCGCGCGCACCCCGGCGGCGTCGGCGAGCCGCAGCAGCGGCGTCCCGGCCCGGATGCGCAGCAGGTCGAGGAATGCGTCCCGGGTCCAGCGGATGTCGGCCGGCGCCGGCGGCACCGACGGGTCCGCGAGCACCGCGCCCATCACGTCCCAGCTGGTCGCGTTGTCCTCGGCCGGCGGCACGCCGAGACCGAAGCCGTTGCCCTGCAGCGTCCAGTCGATGCGGTTGAAGGCGTCGCCGGAATTGAAGCTGTTGCGGTCGAGCGACTTGCTGCGCAGGATTTCGCCGCCGGCGTGGAAGTAGGCGATGCCCTGCGCCAGCGCCACGGTCGCCAGCGCGACGACCTGCACGCGCGCGCGCTCGGCGGCCGGGGTGCCGCGCGGCAGCTTCATCGCGTTGACGTCGAACAGCGTCTGGTTGTCGTGGTTCTCGACGTAGTTCACGACCTCGGCCGGCGCCCACGCGTAACCCGCGGGCTGGCCCGCGTAGTCGATCGCGTCCAGCCGCCGCGTCGCGCCGTCGTGGGTCTCGAGCATGACGTCGCGCAATGTGCCGGCGATGCCGACGCGCACCAGGTCCGCGGCGCGCTGCAGCTGCTCCGGCGTGGTCTTGTCGAAGCGGTTCGGCGCGTGGTGCAGGCCGTTCGCCCAGCCCTGCTTCGCCGCCAGCGCGGTGCCGCTGTCGCAGCAGCCGCCGCCGCGCACCGCATCGCGCATGCGGTCGGAGAACGTGCCGATGCCGCTCCCGCCGAGCGACCGCTGCGAGGCCTGCACGAAGCGCGCGCCGTCGGCGATCTCGCCGAAGTTCCAGCCCTCGCCGATCAGCAGCACAGGGCGCCCGGTCGCGGCATCGACCGCCGCCTGCAGCCGCTCCATCGCCGCGCGCGGCTGGTGGCCCATCAGGTCGAAGCGGAAGGAGTCGATCCGGTAGTCGCGCGCCCAGCGCACGGCGGTGTCGATCATCAGCTTCGCCATCATCGCGTGCTCGGTCGCGGTGTTGTCGCAGCAGGTCGAGCGTTCCACGACGCCTTTCGCGTCGAGCCGGTGGTAGTAGCCGGGCACGATCCGGTCGAGCACGGACTTCTCGTGCTGCCCGGACGCGAACGTGTGGTTGTAGACCACGTCCATGCCGACGCGCAGGCCGGCGGCGTGCAGCGCCATCACCATCGTCCGGAACTCGCGCAGCCGCGCCGGCGCGTCGTGCGGGTCGGTCGCGAAACCGCCTTCGGGTGCGCCGTAGTGCACCGGGTCGTAGCCCCAGTTGAAGCAGTCGCGTTCCTTCACCGCGGCCACCGCGGCCTGCGCGGCTTCGCGGTCGCCACCGGGGCGGATCGCCGGCGTCACGCAGCCGGCTTCCGGGACGCTGCCGAAGTCGTAGACCGGCAGCAGGTGCACGTCGGTCATCCCGGCGTCGGCGAGCGCGCGCAGGTGGCGCATGCCGTCGCTGCCGGTCGCGCCGAACGCGAGGTACTTGCCGCGGTGGGCCGGCGGCACCGTCGCGTCGCCGATCGAGAAGTCGCGGACATGCAGTTCGTAGAGCATCGCGTCGGTCGGCGCGGCGAGGTCGCGGCCACGCGGCGCCGTGTCCCAGCCGGTGGGCCGGGTCGCCGCGTCGTCCGGCGAGCCGAGCCACGCGCGCTTCGAGTCGGCGCCCAGCGAGACGGCGTAGGGGTCGGTCACGCGATTGCGCACGAGCCCGACACCGGGCACGAACACGTCCACCAGATAGGTGTAGTAGCGCGCCCCGCCCTCGGCCGCGACGAGGGTGGCGCTCCAGGTGCCATCGGTGTCGTCGCGCGCCAGCGGCGATTCCGAGGCCGCGGGCGCCGCATCGTCCGGGTAGAGGCAGACGGAAACGGCAGTCGCGGTCGGCGCCCAGAGCCGGACGCGGCGCGCGCCGGGCTCCTCCGTTCCGCCGAGTTTCGCGCCGGCCGCGGCGGCCGCGTACCGGGCGTCGAGCGCGAGCGCGTGCTGCAGGCGCGTCGCGTCGACGATCCGTCCGTCGTCGCCCGTTTCCACGAGCAGCACGTCGGCGCCGTACCACGTGTCGAGACGTCGCGGGTCCGTCGTCGCGACCGAGCGCGTCGCGCCGGCGGCGATCCATTCCGGCCGCGCCGGCGCGGGGTCGGAGGTCGCGAGCGGGAGCTGCTCGGCCTGCCGGCCCGCCAGTTTCGCGCCGATAACCGCGGCGCCCGG
>CAMPHE010000027.1 GCA_946885815.1 uncultured Arenimonas sp. | reverse complement strand
AGAAGGTGTGGCCCTGTTCGTTGTTCCAGCGCACCGAATCGAAGATGAAGAACTCGGGCTCCGGGCCGAAGAACGCCTGGTCGGCGATGCCGCTGGACTTCAGGTACGCCTCGGCGCGGCGGGCGATGCCGCGCGGGTCGCGCGGGTAGCCCTGCATCGTCGCCGGGTCGAGGATGTCGCAGACCAGGATCAGCGTCGGGTCGGCGGTGAACGGGTCGACCAGCGCGGTCTCGACGTCGGGCAGCAGCACCATGTCGGACTCGTTGATGCCCTTCCAGCCGGCGATCGACGAGCCGTCGAACATCTTGCCGTCCTCGAACAGCGCCGGCTCGACGATCGATACCGGATACGTGACGTGGTGCTGCACGCCGCGCATGTCGGCGAAGCGCAGGTCCACGAACTCGATGCCGTGGTCCTTGATCAGTTTCTCGATGTGCTCGTACGACATGGCCGACTCCGGAAAGGGGACGTTTCCCTTTAGCAACCGGCGTGCCAGTGGCTCGGGCCATGCAAACCACTGATTCTGTTGGAATGGTCTTGCACTTGGCCGGACGTATCGCACCATCACAGCCCACGCCTGAACCAGAATGGTGCGCGAGTTGCATCGACAACGGATTTCACGGATCAGAGCGGATTTTTGGATCGGGGCGCTCCAACCTGATCGGCTCTTATCGGCTCTATCGGCTCTGATCCGTTGAAAAAAGCTTCGGGATCTCGACGCGGATCACGCGGATGGACGCGGATAGGGCAGGAGCCATTCGATTGAAAAAGCCTTATCCGCGTTGATCCGCGTGATCCGCGTCGAGAAAAACCACGACCCGGATCAGGCGCCGGCCGGCAGCCCCAGCAGCAGCGCGACGCCGAGGCCGATGCGGTACCACGCGAACGGCGCGAAGCGGTGCGTGGCGATCCAGCCCAGCAGCCAGCGCACCGTGGCGAAGCCGGTGAGCGTGGCGGCCACGAAGGCGACCGCGAGCCCGGCCCAGTTCTCGCCACGGGCCGTGCCGTCGGCGATCGACTCCAGCAGCGCATAGCCGGTGGCCGCGAACATCGTCGGGATGCCGACCAGGAACGCGAATTCGGCGGCCGCGGGCTTGCGCGAAAGCCCCAGCAGCATCGCCGCGAAGATCGCCGCCGCCGAGCGCGAAACGCCCGGAAACACGCCCGCGAGCACCTGCGCGAGGCCGACCGCGATCGCCAGTGTCCACGTGATGCGCGCGGCGTCGGGCACGCGCTCGGCGAAGCGCTCGATGCCGAGCATCACCACGCCGCCGGCGATCAGCGCCCACGCGATCGGCGTCACCGTTTCCGGCAGTTCCCAGCCCAGCAGCCGCACCGGCAGCCCGACCAGCGCGGTGACGAGGAACGCGACGGCGATCTTCGCGGCGTAGTCGAAGTTGCCGCGCTCGCGCAGGCCGGTCGCGAGGGTCCACAGCCGCTGGCGATACACCAGCGTGATCGCGAGGATCGCGCCGCTCTGGATCGCGATGTTGAACAGGTCGCTGCGCGCACCGAGCCAGTGCTGCGCGATCAGCAGATGGCCGGTGCTGGAGATCGGCAGGAACTCGGTCAGCCCTTCCAGGATGCCGAGCAGCAGGGACGCAAGAAGGTCGTTCATCGCTCTGCCCTATCCGCGCCGAACCGCGTGGAACCGCGTCGACGGCTTCTCCCGGAAATCAGTCGACGTAACCCAGCCGCGTCGCCACCGGCGCCAGCATCTCGAATTCCTTCGCGAACGCGGTGCGGTACTTGCGCCAGTGCCCGGTCGGGAAGCGCGCGCCGCGGCCGAACACCGCCGGCAGCGGCTGGGCGAGGCCGAGCAGCGTTTCGAGTTCCGCCGCGGCGGCGGCCGGATCGACGTCGAGGCGCAGCAGATGCGTCATGTCCGGATGGGCGGCGTGGTGATCGACCAGCATCTCCAGCACCGTCGCCAGCCAGCCGGCGGAATTCTCGACGATGTCGGAGAACAGGAAGTGCTGCAGGCTGCCGTGCACCATCCAGTTCAGCAGCGCGTCGCGCGGATCGGTGAGCAGCGCGATGACGCGCGCGCCGCGCATCGCCTCGAGCGTGTAGCCGTCGAAGAAGGTGAAGTAGTCGACCGTGGTCGCCGGGTCGAGGCCGACCGCGCGCAGGGTTTCGGCCCAGCGCGTCGGCGTGCCGGCGTCGGGGTGCCCGGGCGGGCGCCGCACCGAGCCGAACCCGTCGCCGGACACCGGGACCTGCAGCCGGTCCATGCGCAGCCGCGGGCCGAGCTGCGGCTTGATCTGCCGCAGCAGGAATTCGGCGCGCACGCCCGGCGGCGACACGATCAGCATGCCGCCGGCCGCGGCGTCGGTACCGGGCATCGACCGCGCGGCATCGGCCGGAACCGGTGGCGGCGGCGGCAGGCGGCCGCTGTCGATGAAGCGGATCATCTCGCGCCAGCTCGCGGCGGCCTCGTCGTGGCGGCCGAGCGCGTCCTGGGCCAGCCCGGCCCAGCCGTGCAGCGTGTGCCGATGCGACGCGCCGAGCGTCGCGGCCTGCTCGCCCGTGAGCAGCCGCTGCGTGCGCGCCACGGCGCGTTCCGGATCGGTGGCCAGATCGTCGGCGAGCTTCACGAGATTGCTGGTGATCAGCCCCGGCGACAGCGCCAGCGCGCGATCGGCATAGGACTCCGCCAGCGCCGTCTCGCGACGCGAATCGTGATAACCGGCCAGCAGGTCGAGCACGTCCGGGCTGTCCGGCCGGGCTTCCTGCCAGCGATCGAGCAACGCCTTGGCGTCTTCGCCGAGCCGCCCCGACAGGTCGAGGCGCAGGCGCCACAGCGTGTCGTTCTCCGGCTGCAGTGCGAGCGCGGCTTCGACCCGGCGCAGCGCGTCGTCGCCGCGACCGGCGTCGACCAGCGACGGCATCGCCGCGGCCAGCGCCGGCAGGTGCGCCGGGTAGCGGTCGAGGATCGCGTCGAGGTCGGCGAGCGCGGCATCGGGGGCGGTTTCGCGCAGGATCTCGGCGCGCAGGCCGCGGGCGACGAGATC
Source organism: uncultured Arenimonas sp. (assembly GCA_946885815.1). The sequence continues at coordinate 8,703 of CAMPHE010000027.1, read as the reverse complement.
GTCGGGTTCCAGCGCCAGCAGTTCCCCGAGCACCTGCAGGGTCTCCGCGCCCTTGCCCTGGCGGCGGCGGGCCTCGGCCAGCGCGCGCAGCGTCGCCGGCGGGCGCGAGGGATCGAGCGCCAGCGCGTTCGCCAGCGCCTGTTCGGCGAACGGCCACACCTTGCGGCCGAGATACGCCATGCCGAGCGCGAGCTGCGCGGCGGCCAGGTCCGGCGCCGCGGTGGCCGCGGCGGTGAAGCAGCGCAGCGCGCCGTCGGCGTCGCCCTGCGCCTGCAGCACATAGCCCTCGGCGACCTTCACCTGCGGATGGTCTTCGGCGACGCGCTGGGCGAGCTTCAGGTTGCGGCGGGCTTCCTCGACGTCGCCGCGCCCGATCGCCAGATGCACCAGCAGCACGTACGCGCCGAGCTGGTTCGGGTCGAGCTGGAGCGCCTCGTGCAGCCGGCGGATCGCGCCCGGCGCGTCGCCTTGGCCGAGGCGCAGCGTGGCGAGGCTGAAGTAGTAGTCGGCGTGGTCCGGGGCGGCGGCGATCGCCTGTTCGAAGGCCTCGCGCGCGCCGTCGAGGTCGCCGGTGCGTTGCAGGCAGACGCCCAGCAGGTGCCGGGCCGCGGCGTTGTCGGGTTCGGCGGCGGCGAGGGCGCGGGCGTCGGCGAGCGCGGCGGCGGCGTCGCCGCGGCGCAGCGCGTCGGTGATCTGGGCGAGCATGGGCGTGGTTTCAGGCGGAAGCGGAAGCCGGCATTGTAGCCCGCGCGGCCTCGGCGACCGCAGCGTCCAGCCGGTCGGCGACCCAGCGCTCGGCGAATCCGCCCAGCCCCGCGCCCTCGATGAACCCGCAGTGGCCGCCGAAGTCGGCGATCTGCAGCGTCGAATGCGCCGGCAGCCGCAACTCGGGGAAATCGCCGACCGGGATCACCGGATCGTCGGCCGCGGCCAGCACGCTCGCGGGCACCTGCAGGGCGGCCAGCCGCCCGCCGCCGATGTTGTAGCCGTCGAAGTAGTCGTCGATGCCGGCCAGGGCGGTATGGCGCTTCACCATCCAGCCGGTGAGGCCGCGCATGTCGAGCGCGAGCACCGCGTCGTCGAAATCGTGCAGGTCGGGGAACAGCGCGCGCTTGCGCGCGAGGGATCGCCGCCATTTGCGCATGAAGTACCAGTGGTACAGCGGCAGGCCGGTTTCCAGCGCCTGCAGCACGCCGGCGGGGTCGACCGCCGGACAGACCGCCACCGCGTGCCGCAGCGGGATGCCCGCCGCCGGCGCCGCGAGCGCGACGCGCAGCGCGAAATTGCCCCCGAGCGAATAGCCGGCCGCGACCAGCGGCGCGTCGGGAAAGCGCCGCGCGACTTCCGCGGCCGCCTGCACCACTTCGTCGAGCCGGCAGGAATGGAAGATGTCGCGATTGAGGTGGTGGGTGTCGCCGTGGTCGCGGAAGTTCAGCCGGAACACGTCGATGCCGCGCGCCAGCAGCGCCGCCGTGGTGTGGCGCATGTAGCCGGACTCGGCGCTGCCTTCCCAGCCGTGCAGCAGCAGCGCGGTCGCGCGCGGCGCGCGTCCGGGGATCGTCGAATGGAAACCCTGCAGCCGCACGCCGTCGTCGACTTCGATCACGTGTTCGACGGTGGTGGCGCCGAGCCGGCGCAGCGCGCGGCCGCCGATCACGCGGCGCATCGCGCTCGAACTCAGCACCGACTGCAGGTGCGGGTTGCGCAGCCAGCGTGGCGGGCGGTAATCGGTGACGGCGGGCACGGTCACTGCGCCATCGCCGCGACGATCCGCGCGCGGCAGGTTTCGGCCATCAGCCGGCGGCCGTCCTCGGTCGCGGCGACGGGCTCGAGGAAATGCACTTCCACCACGCGCGCCGGTTCACCGAGCAGGCGGACGAAGTTCTGCAGGAAGTTCTCGCGCGCGCCGAACGCGACGATCGTCTGCGCGTCGCCGTGGCGGCCGTACTTCAGCGCCACCGGCTGCGCCGGCACGCCGGCGACGGTCGCCGGCTGGAAGATGCGCGCGTGGAAGGTGCCGACCACGTCGCCGCGGAACGTGCGGCCTTCCGGGAACACGCCCACCGCGAGGCCGCCGCGCAGGCGCTCCACCATCTGGTGCATCACGCCGTGCAGCGAATCGTTGCTGCCGCGGTGGTGGTAGATCGTGCTGCCGCGGCTGGCGATCCAGCCGACCAGCGGCCAGCGCGCGATCTCGGCCTTCGCGACGAAGCCCATCATCCGCTGGCTGTGCAGCAGCGTGATGTCGATCCAGCTGACGTGGTTGGCGACGAACAGCGCCGCGCCCGGCAGCGGCGTGCCGTAGCGGCGCACGCGGAACCCGAACAGGCGCACCATCAGCGCCGACCACGCGCGGATCGTGCGGTGGTCGAGGCGTTCGCCGCGCACGACGACGCGGGCGCTGAGCGGGTTGATCATCGCCAGCGTGACCGGCAGCGCGACCCCGACATGCAGGACCAGCAGCGGGACACGCCAGAGATAGCGCAGCGGGCGCCACGGATCGGAAGCGGACATGGGCGAAGTGTACTGGGGTCGGCAACCCGACTCCGGCTACGCGTCGATCACCGCGGCCGTCATGCGGGCCAGGCAGGTCAGGCGGCCGCGCTCGTCCTCGAGCCGGATCTCCCAGACCTGCGTCGCGCGGCCGAGGTGGACCGGCCGGGCGGTGCCCGTGACGGTGCCGGCCGTGACGGCACGGATATGGTTGGCGTTGATCTCCAGCCCGGCGGCCTGCTTGCGGGCCGCGGGGTCGAGGCACAGGTGGCCGGCGAAGCTGGCCAGCGTCTCGGCCAGCAGCACCGACGACCCGCCGTGCAGCAGCCCGAACGGCTGCTTCGTCCGCGAATCGACCGGCATCGTGCCGCGAAGGAAGTCCTCGCCCTGCTCGGTCAGGCGGATACCGAGGCTCTCGGCCGCGGTGCCGACCAGCATCCGGTTGAGCGCCGCCAGCTCGGGGCGCTGCAGGAACGGGCCGGCCATCGCTGCGCGACCGCTCAGCGGACCCGCATCATCCCCGGGCGGTACGAACTGGTGTAGCCGCGGCGCGCGTAGCCGGAGCTGTCGCCGTAGCCGCCACCGAGTTCGCGGTTGCGGCGGCGGTGCATCCGGTCGACCAGCTCGTCGCGGCGCGACTGCAGCCAGTCGGCGCGGCCGACGGTGGCCGGGTCCTGCCCGCGGCGGTCGGCCTCGGCCTGCCGGTACTCGCAGAATTCGTCGTACGCGTCGAGTTCGTGGTGCAGGTCGCGCACGCACATCTCGATCGCGATCGCGTCGTCGAGGAAACCCAGCACCGGGATGTTGTCGGGGATCACGTCGCTCGGGTCGGCGAAGTACACCAGCGCCGACAGCACGCGCTCGCGGTCTTCTTCCGGCAGGTTCCAGCCGTCGTCGCGCAGCATCGCGATCAGCGCGTCGAGGCGCTCCAGCCGCTGGCCGACGAAATCCGGCACTTCGATCTTGTCGGCGCCACCGAGCAGTCGGGACGCCGCCGCGATGATCTCGTCGGCGTTCTTCTGCCCCGCCTGCGCACGTGCCGCGGCCAGCGCCTGGTTGAAATGATCGAGGTCGCGGTCGGAGAGTTCGAAGGTCAGGGTCAGGGGCATGCGGGCGAGTCCGGAGGCGCGTTCAGGGAGACCGGCAGACTAGGCTCGCCGGCGGGGGACGTCAATTGAGGGGCGGAGCAGAAGCCGCTCCTACAGGATCGGGACGAGGCCGGCGCCGAACGCGGTCAGGATGCGCGTGTAGACGGACTTCAACGGCAGATCCACCTCCGGGAACGCGCCGACGTCCTCGTAGCACTCGAAGAAGCGCGGATCGCCGCGCCGCAGCGGTTCGCAGCCCGGGCGCAGTTCGTAGCTGGTGGCGTAGGGGAACGGCCAGATGTCGAAGATCGGCAGCTTTTCCGAGAGCTTGCCGAGGCTGTAGTTGAGGCCCGAGAACACCGGCGGCTTCTCCTGCCGCGCCACCAGCCACGAATTGGCGGGCTCGATGTCGCGGCGGATGCTCGCCTCCAGCGCCGCCGCGAACGGCACGTCGTGCACCACCACCAGGCTCTCGGTATTGAAGTTGTCCGAGCGCGGGTCGAAGTTGTGGCTGCCGACGATGCCGATCCGGTCGTCCACGACCATCGACTTGGCGTGCAGGCCGATGCGCACGCCGGCGCGCTTTAGCGGCACCAGGTCGTCGCCGGCGCCGCCGGCCGACCCGGAGCCGAACAGCGGCTGCGCCGTTTCGCGTGACGACGGCGATGCCGCGGCCCCGGTGGCCGCGAGGTCGATCGGCGAATCGGCCGGGTACGGCTTGTACTCGTGGATCTCGAAACCGAGGTCGGCGAGGTACAGGCGCTTGTACTTGTGGCTCATCGCATACACGGGGAACGCGTCGGTCGCGGCCAGCGAATTGGTCGACACGACGATGTCGGGCGAGTCGTCGCGCGCTTCCAGTTCGCGGAACAGCTTGCGCGCGTGACGCGACAGCACCAGGTACGGCGTCTGCAGCACCAGTTCCTCGCGGGTGCCGGCGACCAGGTCGCGCATCGCCAGCGACGCGTCCTCGTCGGCCGGCAGCGCGCCGCGCTCGTGCTTCTCCGGCAGGTCGGCGAGGAAATCGACGCGTCCGACCTCGAACGTCAGCGGCGCCAGCCGCGCCCAGACCGCGGCGCCGTCGGTCGCCTGCGCGGCCATCGCGCGCACGCGCGGCGAGCGTTCGTTGTCGGTGAACAGGTCGTTCGGCGGCACGCGGCCGGCGCGCAGCAGCCGCTCGGCGACGTCCTTCAGCGTTTCGGCCGGGCGCGTCCGCTCGTAGCTCCAGAAATGGTCGAAGTTCGCGCCCATCCGCTTCGCCGCCGGGCCGGCGACGAGGATGTCGCGGTCGCGGTAGTTGTATTCGTGGCCCCAGTCGAAATAGCGGTCCTCGATGTTGCGGCCGCCGGTGATGCCGACCACGCCGTCCACCAGCAGCAGTTTCGTGTGCATGCGCTGGTTGAACTTGCGGAAGTTCAGCAGGATGCCGGCGGCGTACTGCAGCGTCTGCGTGCGCGCTTCGTTGAACGTGGGGTTGTACAGCCGCAGCTCGAGGTTGCGGTGCATGCCGGCGAGCGTGGCCTGCAGGTTCGGGTCGGGCAGGCCGTAGAGCTGGTCGAGCAGGATGCGCACCTTGACGCCGCGCCGCGCCGCGGCGACCAGCTCGTCGATCACCAGCCGTCCGCTGTCGTCGGATTCGAAGATGAAACTCTGCAGGTCGACGCTGTGCTTCGCCGCGCGGATCAGGTGCACGCGCGCGAGCAGCGCGTCCTGGCCGCGATCGAGCAGCGTGACGTGGTGGCGCGGCGCGCCCGGCGCCGACGCCGCGTCCGCGGCGGAGCCCAGCGCCAGCAGCGGCGAGTCGATGCGGCAGCCTTCGCCGCAGACGACCTCGGTGGCGCGTCCGTCCTCGATGATCTGCTCGACGTGCGCGCGTTCGCGCGGCGACAGCGTCGTGCAGCCGCCGAGCAGCGCCAGCGCCAGCAGCGCGACCAGCCACGGCGCCGACCCGCGCATCACGAGCCGCTCCCGCGCAGCCGCACCTGGAACTCGAACCCCACCTCGTCGCGCAGCCACAGCCGCTGCGCCACCATCCCGAACGCGCGCCGGCTGACGGTGCCGCGCACGCGGATCGGACAGGCGTGGCCGGGCGTGTCGCACGTCGACGGCTCGATGCGGAACCCGACGGGCCGCGTGCGCCCGCGCAGGGACAGGTCGCCGGCGAGCTCGCCGCCGTCGCGCAGCAACTCGCGCGTGAACGGGGCGGAGACGAACTCGATCCGCGGGTGTCGCTCGACGTCGAGGAAGCGCGACGAGCGCGTGGAGCGCTGCATCCATGCCGGGCCGTCGAGCTTCAGCGCGGCGGCGTCGATGCGCGCCTGCACCTGCCAGCGGCCGTCGCCGACCGGATGCAGTTCGCCCTCGACGCGGCCGAAACGACCGTCCACCTTGCCGGCCACGCGCAGGTCCACGGTGATGCCCGCGCGGGAGCCGGCGGGGTCGAACGGTTCGGCGTCGGCGGCGCGAGCGGTCATCGCCAGGGCCATCAGCCCGGCGAGGCACGGCCCGCCGGCCTGCGCCCACCTCATCGCGTCATGGCCACCAGAACGCCGCGAGGCGCGCGACGCCCGGTTCCAGCACCGCGTCGGCGGGCATCGACAGCACCGCGATGCCGCCGGCCGGCATGCCGCGGAAATCGCCGGACTGCCCGGAACTGAGCAGGGCGACCACCTGCTCGAAGCCCGGGTTGTGGCCGATCAGCAGCACGCGCGCGAGGTCGCGATGGTCGTCGGCCACCGCCATCAGCTGGCCCGGGGTCGCGTCGTAGATGCGCGGATCCTCGCGCTGCTCGACGTAGCCCAGCGCCGCCATCGCGCCGGCGCAGGTTTCGCGCGCGCGGCGCGCGGTGGAGCAGACGACGCGATCGGGCACATGGCCGTGGTCGCGCAACCAGCGCCCGGCGGCTTCGGCTTCGGCCTGCCCCTGCAGCGACAGCGGGCGGTCGGCGTCGTCCTGGCCGGGAACGGCCGATTCGGCGTGGGCGTGTCGGAGCAGGATCAGTTCGCGCATGGCCTTCCCTTGCGTGCGTGGCGGATCGGAGTGGAGCGCGGCGGGCGCGACGGCCGTGTCACAGCGCCTTCCTGAGCCACCGCAGCAGTGGCTGCCAGTCGTCCTGGTGGCTGCGGATCTGTTCGGAGTGGTAATCGAAGACGCTCTTGCCGAGCGACGCCATCAGCACATAGGCCTGCGTGTCGCGCAGCTGCGCGACCAGCGGGTACGGCCACGCCTTCAGCTGTTCGATCGACTGCTGCGAATTCCCGGTCCACGGCTTGAGCCGGTTGCCGACCAGGCCGACCGGCAGCTTGCCCTTGTTGACGCGCTTGTTCGCGACCAGCGAATTCAGGAACGGCACGGTGGCCTCGAGGTCGATCGACGAGGGCAGCACCGGCACCAGCACCGCGCCGGCGCGTTCGATGAACGGTTCGAGGTCGTCGCCCATCGCGCCGGCCGGCGCGTCGACGATCAGGTATTCGATGCCGTCGGGCAGCGTCTTCTCCCAGCCGCGGCGCGTGCCGTCGAGCGGCAGCACGGCGGAATCCATCCCGGCCCGTTTCTCGCACCAGCGCGTCGACGACTGCTGCCGGTCGGCGTCCAGGATCGCGGTGGCGTGGCCGCCGACGGCGAAATGGGCGGCGAGGTTGGTCGTCAGCGTGGTCTTGCCGGCGCCTCCCTTCGAGCTGGCGACCAGGATCGTGCGCATGCCGGACCTCCGCGACGGAAGAGGTCTCGACTCTACCCCGCGGGCGGCTGGGCCGGAAGGCGAAGGCGGGAACCCGAGTATGGATGTTGGAGGTTGGAGTCCGGAGAAGGGAGTCCCGGCCCGGCCGCGACGACTCTCTTCTCCAAACCCCAACCTCCAACTTCCATACTTTTTCTTTGCCTGGGCCCCGGGCCCCCGTCCGCTATCATCCCGGTCCGCACCCGGGGGACCCATGAGCGAACTGCAGGACCTGACCAGCCTGGTCCGTGCCAACACGGCGCTGATCGTCATCGAGACGCCGGACGAAGGCCGGGTCGTGGACCTGTTCCGGCACCTGCTGATGAACGTGTGGCGGCCGCTGTACCGCTGGTCGATCACCGAGGGGCTGCGCCGGGTCGACCTGGACGGCGAGGACCCGCCGCTGGCGCCGCCGGACGCGACGACGACGCTGCGGACCATCCGCGAGATGGACGAGCGCGGCGTGCACCTGCTGCTCGATTTCCACCCGTACCTCGGCTACGCGACGACGCAGCGGATGGTGCGCGAGATCATCGAGCGCCGCGGCTGCCGCGAGCACACGATCGTGCTGGTCGGCGGGAAGATCGAGCTGCCGGTCGAGCTGGAGAACCTCGCGGTCCGCTTCTCGCTGAGCCTGCCCGACGAGAAGGCGCTGCTGAAGCTCGTGCAGGACGAGGCCGCGCTGTACATGCGCGAACACGGGGGCCGCCGCGTCGAAGTCGAGCAGGACGCGCTGAAATCGATCGTGCGCAATCTGCGCGGGCTGTCGATGCACGATGCGCGGCGCATCGCCCGGCACCTGATCTTCCGTGACGGCGCGATCGGCGCGCAGGACCTGCCCGAACTGGCGAAACTGAAGTTCGAGCTGCTCAACCGCAGCGGGCACCTTCACTTCGAATACGACACCGCGCGCTTCACCGACGTCGCCGGCCTCGCGCGGCTGAAGCAGTGGATCGGCACGCGCCGCGCGGCGTTCACCGACGAGGCCGCGCTGCCGCCCGGGCTCGACCCGCCGAAGGGCATCCTGCTGCTCGGCGTGCAGGGCTGCGGCAAGTCGCTGGCGGCCAAGGCGGTCGCCGGCGGCTTCCGCGTGCCGCTGGTGCGGCTGGATTTCGGCACGCTGTACAACAAGTACCACGGCGAGACCGAGAAGAACCTGCGCGAGGCGCTGCAGTCGGCCGAGCAGGTCGCGCCGTGCGTGCTGTGGATCGACGAGCTGGAGAAAGGACTCGCGAGTTCTACGAATTCCGACGACGGCGGTGTCTCGCGCCGCGTGCTCGGCTACTTCCTGACGTGGATGGCCGAGCGCAAGTCGAAGGTGTTCCTCGTCGCGACCGCGAACGCCGTGCAGCAGCTGCCGCCGGAACTGCTGCGCAAGGGCCGCTTCGACGAGATCTTCTTCGT
>CAMPHE010000026.1 GCA_946885815.1 uncultured Arenimonas sp. | reverse complement strand
GTCCCGACCCGCGCCCGGCCGTCGCCGTGTGCTGCGCACGCTGGTGCCGCCGAAATTCTTCGATTTCTGGGCCTCGCACGTCAGCCGCACGTTGAGCTTCGAGCGCCCGCTGGCGCGCGTCATCGGCCGCACGCCGGCCTCGTCCGACGCGGTGACGCTGGTGCTGAAGGCGAACCGCCACTGGGCCGGCTGCGCGCCGGGCCAGCACGTGATCGTCGGCACGGAGATCGACGGTCGCCGCGTGAGCCGCAGCTACAGCCCGACGCGCGTCGACGGCCGCCGTTTCGAGATCACCGTCAAGGCGATCGCCGGCGGCAAGGTCAGCCGGCACCTGTGCGAGGCGGTGCGCGTCGGCGACGTGCTCGATCTCGGCGACACGTTCGGCGGCATGGCGCTGCCCGACGACGCTTACACGCCGCAGCTGCTGCTCGCCGCCGGCAGCGGCATCACGCCGATGATCGCGTTCGTGCGCCAGCTCGCCGCGCGCGGCATGCCGATGCCGGTGACGCTGCTCTACTGGGCGCGCACGCGCGCCGAACGGTGCTTCGTCGACGAGCTGCGCGCGCTGGCCGCGCGCGATCCGCTGTTCACGGTGCGCTTCGTGCTCACGCGCGAAGCCGCCGCGGCGGCCGACGAGGCCGAAGGCCGGATCGATGCCGCGTCGCTGGCGACGCTGGTGCCGGACGCCGCGCAGCGCCACGTGTCCGCATGCGGCCCCGGCGGCTTCGTCGAAGCCGCGCGCACGCTGCTCGCCGCGCGCGCGCGCACCTTCCAGGCCGAAGCGTTCACCGCGCCGGCCGGTCGTGCCGGCGACGACGGCACCGTGCAGGTGACGCTCGCGCGCAGCGGCCGCACGCTGACCCTGCCGCGCGGCATCTCGCTGCTCGCCGCGCTGGAAGCCGAAGGCGTTAAGCCGAAATCCGGCTGCCGGATGGGCCTGTGCAATACCTGCGCCTGCGGCAAGCGCGCCGGCACCACGCGCCATCTGCTCGACGGGCTCGAGGATGCCGAGCCCGCCTCGGCGCTGCGCCTGTGCATCACCGCCGCCCGCACCGACCTCGTCCTGGATCTCTGATGGCCACCGTCCGCAACCGCTCCCTGTCGCGCCCGCAGCTCGACGCCTTCGGCGCCGAGCTAGACGCGCTGCGCGCCCGCACGCTCGCCTCGCTCGGGCAGAAGGACGCCGACTACATCCGCGCCGTCGTGCGCAGCGTGCGCTACACGGGCTTCGCCGGCCGCGCGCTGATCATGCTGGGCGCGATCGCCGGCGCGTTCGTGCCGTGGCTGTTCTGGCCGGCGCTGGTGCTCGGCACGCTGGCGCTGGCGTGGTCGAAGATCGTCGAGAACATGGAAGTGGGCCACAACGTGATCCACGGCCAGTACGACTGGATGCGCGACCCGCACCTGGACGGGAAGACCTACGACTGGGACATCGTCGCCACCGCCGAGTACTGGCGCAAGACGCACAATTTCCAGCACCACACGTACACCAACGTGCGCGGCATGGACGACGACATCGGCTACGGCCTGCTGCGGATCTTCCCGGAGCAGAAGTGGCGGCCGTTCCACCTCACCCAGCCGCTGATCGCGATCGTGTTCGCCGTGCTGTTCGAATGGGGCGTGGCGCTGCAGGACGTGCGGCTCGGCAGCGCGTTCTCGGGCCGCAACCGCGTCGCGCGGTTCTTCCGCCGGTTCGCGCCGGTGGGCCGCAAGATCAGCAAGCAGGTGCTGAAGGACTACGTGCTGTTCCCCGCGCTGGCCGGCCCGTGGTTCCTGCCGGTGCTGCTGGCGAACGTGGTCGCCAACCTGCTGCGCAATCTGTGGACCTACGTGATCATCTTCTGCGGCCACTTCACCGCCGACGTCGAGACGTTCCCGAAGGAAGCGCTGAAGAACGAATCGCGCGGGCACTGGTACCTGCGCCAGCTGCGCGGCTCGTCGAACCTCACCGGCGGCAAGTGGATCGACTTCATGTCGGGCAATCTGAGCCACCAGATCGAGCACCACTTCTTCCCCGACGTGCCGGCGAACCGGTACGCGGCGATGGCGGTGGACGTGCGCGCGATCTGCGCGCGCTACGGCCAGCACTACGACGCCGGTTCGCTGCCGGTGCAGTTCGGCCAGGTCTGCTGGCGGATCCTGCGGCACGCCTGGCCGAGCCGCGTGCCGGTGCCGGCCGCGGCATAAGCGGTCGGCGGGTCGCGTTCGCCCGCCGCGGTCACTCCCGTTTCACCGTCGCCGCGCACACTGGCGGCCGGACTTTCGCGGGAACGGAACATGCCTCACCGGCGGCTGCGGTCCGCTTCGATGACGCTCGCGGCCTGCGCGCTGCTCGCCGCCACCGGTTGCGCATGGCGCGGCGGGGCGAAGCCGTCGACGCCGGCCGCCCGGTCCGCGCCGTCCGCCACCCTGACCCCGCCCGAACAGGCCCTGCGCGACCGCGTGCGGGAGCTGCTCGCCGAGCGCATGGGCGAACACGCGGCACGCATCGACGTGCGCGTGGAAGGCACGAATCTGTGGCTCACCGGCCGCGCGCCCGACCGCTGGGAACGCGACCGCGCGCACGACCTCGCGCACGAGGTCGCCGGCGTCACGCGCGTGGACTCTTCGGGGATCGGGGTCGACTAGCGGCGCGCCGCGCGGCGGCGTGCGGTCAGGCGGAACCGTGCAGCGGCAGGCTGTCGAGCAGGTCGAAATCGTCGTCGGCCGACGTCGGGCCCGTTTCCCAGTCGGCGATCAGCTCGCGCGCCGTGTCCGCTTCGCCGTCCTCGACCACCACGCGCCAGCCGGGGCCGACCGGGGCGCCGGTACGCAGATCGGCCACGTTGGGGCCCAGCAGGTGCGCGGCGATGCCGGCACCCACCAGCAGGTCCTGCACGAGTTGGGCGTCGAGGGAGCTGTCGGCGGTGTAGACGGGGGTCATTTCGGTCTCGTCGGGTCCGCGCGCGGCTGCGGCGGATCGCTGTCATTTCCGGTCATCCCCGCGTTCCATTCCGTGACGGAGTTCACAAAATACCGCGGTTCCCGGCCTGTGGCGCCCCCCGGGCGACGAACGGCCCGTTCCGGTCGAAGGGGAGTGAAGGTGTAAACGCTTGCGCGCTTACACGCGCGATGGACAGCGCCGCGCCGACCATGGCGTTCCCGCTCCCCGAAGGAACCGTCATGAAGCTCCTCAAGCCCCTGCTGCTGACGTCGGCGATCGCGCTCGGCGTCGCCGGCTGCGCCACCACCACGTCGCCGACCGGCCGCACGCAGTACGTCGGCGCCGTTTCGCAGCAGCAGCTCAATCAGCTGGGCGCGCAGGCGTTCGCGCAGATGAAGCAACAGAAGCCCCAGAGCAACGATGCGCGGCAGACGGCCTATGTGCGCTGCGTCGTCAACGCGCTGGTCGGGCAGGTGGGCGGCGAGTGGCGGCAGCTCGGCTGGGAGACCGCGCTGTTCGCCGATGCCGACGCCAACGCGTTCGCGCTGCCCGGCGGCAAGGTCGGCGTGTACACCGGCATCTTCAAGGTCGCGAAGAACCAGGACCAGCTGGCCGGCGTGCTCGCGCACGAGATCGCGCACGTCGCGTCGCGCCACCACGACGAACGCATCACGCGCCAGGCCGGCGCGTCCGGCGCGCTGCAGATGGTGAGCGCGCTGCTCGGCTCGCGCTACGGCAGCGGCGCGCAGCAGCTGGCGACGCAGGGCGGCAGCCTGCTCGCGCAGACGGGCTTCCTGCTGCCGGGTTCGCGCCAGCAGGAAGTGGAGGCCGACGTGCTCGGCCAGCGCCTGATGGCGCAGGCCGGCTTCGACCCGCGCGGCGCCGTGGGGCTGTGGCAGAACATGGTCGCCGCCGGCGGCAGCCGCCCGCCGGAAATGCTGTCGACGCACCCGGACCCGAGCTCGCGCATCGGCGAGATGCAGCAGCGCGCCGCGGCCCTGGTGCCGACGTACGAAGCCGCGCGCGCCGCCGGCCGTCGCCCGAACTGCGGCTGACGCGCGCGCCCCGGAAGGGGACGGACGCCGCCCTCCGGGGCGGCGTTTCGTTGTCCGGTGCTACCTTCACCCGGAGGAAGCCTTCGCGAGGAACGCTGAAGATGATCGACGACATCCAGTACGCGGTGTACCTGCATGCGGGCGCGCTCGAATCGCTCGGCGAGATCGTGACGCCGTACATCGTGCAGGGCCCGAGCGGGCCGCATTTCGTCTGCACCGACATCGACACCGGCGGCGCGCTGTGCGAGCTGACCGTGGAACAGGTCGGCGAGGACGGCCGCAAGCAGCACATCGAACTGATGCTCCCGATCGCGATGATCAAGCTGGTGATGTCGATCGGGATGATCGGCAGCGGGTTCGGGTTCCGCAGCGAAGTGGTGGATCCGTCCGGCGAGCCGACGCAGTCGTGAGCGCGCCGCCGCGTCGCCACCGCTTCGTCGCCGAGTTCTTCGTCGTGATGCTCGGCGTGCTGTCGGCGCTCGTGCTCGAGCAGATCGTGCTCGACTGGCAGGAGCGCGCACGCCTCGCCGCGATGCACGCGGCGATCGACAGCGAAGTGGCCGATGCCGCGACGGTGCTGCGTGCCCGCGCGCAGATGTCGCCGTGCATCGAGGCGCGGCTGGATGCGCTGGCCGTCGCGCTCGACGCGCCGGAACTGCCGGCGTTCGAGGAGGTCGGCCGCCCGCCCTACTTCTTTTCCAGCCGCGCCGCGTGGAGCGGCGCGGCGCCGGAGCTGCTGTCGCGCCACCTCGGCGCCGAGGCCGCGCGCACCTACGGCGAGGTGTACCAGGGCATGGTCGAATTCGCGGCCCTCGGGCAGCGCGAGCAGGACGTGTGGGCGGTGCTGCGCACGCTCGAATCACCGCCGATGCCGCTGGACCCGACGCGCGTCTGGCGGCTGCGCGAAGCGATCGCGGCCGCGCGCAACGCGAACATGCTTTCGACGGCGATCTCCCAGCAGATGACGGCGCGCATCGAAGCGCTGCTGGGCCCGGTGCCGGCGACGGCGGACGACGCGCTCATGCAACGGGCCATCTGCCGCCCGCTGCGCGAACGGGGCGTTCCCCCACGTACCGGGTGATGGACCTGAGTTCGTGGGACGACTTCCCGGGCGTGGAGGGCCCGCTCACGGCCGCACGGGAATCGCGATCGGCCGCATCGGCGCCCCGCTCGCGCCCCGCAGCTTGAGCCCGGCGCCGATGAACGCGAACTCGTAGACGCGATCGCGTGCCAGCGCCTCCAGATCCACCACCTCCATGATCGCCACGCCCTGCTCGGCCTGCAGGTAGGTGTGCACCGGCACCCAGTTGTCGGGTGTCTCGACCGGGAAGGTTTCCAGGCTGAGGTTGTCACTGCCGAGCAGCATCGCGCCCTGGGATTCGACCAGCCAGCGGGCGGCCTCGAGGCCGATGCCCGGCGGGTGCTCCATGTAACGGTCCTTGTCGCCGATGACCGCCATGCGGCCGGTACGGATGAAGACCGCATCGCCCCGCGCCAGCGACACGCCCTGGCGCGCGAGCGCACCCCGCAGGTCGGCAGGGAGGATGCGGTAACTGTCGGGCAACATCGCCACGCCCTTGTACGCGGCCACGTCCACCAGCACGCCACGCGCCACGACCGGCGGCAGCTGCTCGGCGCCACCCTTGTGCCAACCGGCATCGCCCTGGTGCGCCTGGTGATCGAAGCCGTTCCAGATGCGCCCGTCGAGCCCGAAATGCGACAGCGCGTCGATGTGCGTGCCGGTATGCGTGTACATGAGCACCGCATCGCCGGAATACGAAACCCGGCTGTGCATGGCCGCGCCGAGCCCGAACACGTCATCCACGCGGGTGCCTTGCGGCGTGTGGGTCATCCACAGCTGATAGGTGGGATCGCCGAGCTCCGACCAGCTGGGCATCGCCTTGTGGTACTCGACGCCGAGGTCGTAGACGCGTCCGCCGGACACGCGCGAGAGAATCGCGGCCCGCGAAGCATCGGTCATCAGATTGAGCCTGCCGATCTGGTCATCGGGGCCCCACGGGCTCTGCGCGGCCTGCGACCGGGTGTCGGCGACGGCGGCGCCGCTCGCGACGATGGCGGCAAACGCGAGGGTCACGGCGCGAGCGACGAGTTCATTGCGCATGGAACGTCTCCTTTCATGGACGGGAAGGGACCGGACCGCGCCCGACCAGGCGCATGCCGGCGAAAAGCAGGGCGAGCGCCAGCGTCATCCAGACGCTGGGCGTTTCGCGGTAGAGCAGGGCGGCCACGGCGGAGCCGGCCACCACGGCGACGTAGCCGATCTGGCTGAGCGCGATCGCATCGGCGCGTGCCTGCAGGCGGAAGAACAGCGGCGCGCTGGCGATCGACAACGCCACCTGTGCGAGCAGGATCCCGTCGAGCGACGTCCATGGCGCATGCGGCCACGCCAATGTCACACCGGTAGCGGCGCAAAGCGGCACGAGCCAGGCCAGTTGCGTCAGCGGTTGCACGACGGCGAGCTGCAGATCCGATGCATCGGGCGGTCGCAGCCGTTCGCGTACGAGGTTGCCGGTAGCGAGCAGCAGGGGCGTCAGCAGGGCCAGTGCCAGCCAGCGACCCTGGCCGGGCGCGAGGTGCAGGCCTATCCAGAGCAACCCCCAGGCACCGAGCCCGCCCACCAGAAGGCCGGCGAGGCGCGTGTGGCCCGGGTAAGTGCGCACCAGGGTCCAGCGCAAGGCGAAGGTGCACAGCGGCGAAAGGGTGAACATGGCGGCGTACGTGCCGGCGCCGATCCGTGGCATCACGACGAACCCGATCGCCGAAGGCCCCGCCAGCGACACCAGGCCAAGCAGTGCGCCGTAGCGCCAGTGGCTGCGCTTCCGCGGTAGCGGCTCGGCCGCGGTCGTCATCCACACGAGCAGGCCGACGGCCGTGCCCGCCTGCAGCCAGAGCAGCAGCGCGAGCGGCGAAACGCCCGCCAGCATCACGCCTTTGCCCAGGACGGTCCCCGTCCCGATCAGCGCCCCGAGTGCGAAGGTGAGGGGCAGGACCGCGGAAGACGCGGCCGCAGGCGAAGGAAGGGACAGCGAGGAGAGGCTGCGCACGGGGGAACTCCTGTTGACGGAGTCAGCCTAGACAGTCCATCCAAGGTTGATAATCCGAGGGAATGGAGAAAGACTGTTCGACATGACGAACAATCAGGGCGTGGCCGCGGCGCTCGACGACCTCGTGGTTTTCGCGGCGGTCGCGGAGGCGATGGGCTTTTCGGCAGCGGCGCGACGACTGGGCGTGTCCAAGGCGATGGCGAGCGCCGCCGTGGCTCGCCTGGAGGCGCGGCTCGGGGTGCGGCTGTTCCAGCGCACGACGCGACGCCTGTCTCTCACCGAGGCGGGGCTTGCCGCCCTGCCTCACGCGCAACGCGCGGTGGTCGCCGGCATGGACGCCGAGGAGGCCGCCACCTCGCTGCGGACCACGCCGCGCGGACTGCTGCGCGTGAACGCCCCCATGTCGTTCGGCGTTCTGCACGTCGCCCCCGCGCTCGGCGAATTCACGCGCCTGTATCCGGACGTCAAGGTCGACCTGGTGCTCGACGACCGGGTCGTCGACCTGGTCGACGGGGGATTCGACCTGGCGGTGCGCATCGGCACCCTGGCGGATTCGTCGCTGGTGGCGAGCCGCATCGCCACCAACCGCAATGTGCTGGTCGCCTCGCCCGACTACGCGGCGCTATACGGGCTGCCGGATCGGCCCGCCGACCTTTCCCGACACCCGGCACTGGTCTATTCGCTTTCCTCCACCGGCGACGACTGGTCGCTGACGCGGGGCGGCCAGAGCGAATCCATCGCCGTCAGCGGGCCCGTGCGCGTCAACAGCAGCCTCGCGTTGCTGGCGATCGTGCGGCAGGGCCTGGGCATCGCGCGCATGCCGCGCTTCGTCGTCGACGAGGACCTGGCCGCGGGGCGGCTGGTTCCCGTGCTGCCCGAATGGAGGCTGCCGGAGCAGGGCATCCACGTCGTCACCACCGCGCGCGGCGGACAACCGGCGAAGACGCGGGCCTTCGTGGATTTCCTGCGCGCGCGTTTCGGCAGCGGCTGACGCCGGACTTCAGTGCGCCAGGCGCGGGTCCTGCGACAGGGCGGCGAACAGGAAATCGGTCAATGCCCTGATGCGCGCGACGCGCTTGAGGTCGGGATGGGTGAGCACCCAGATCTGCGTATCGAGTTCGTCCGGCGGCGGCCCCAGCCGCACGAGCCCCGAACGGGCATCAGCGAGGGGGCAAAGCAGCCAACCCGCGCCGATGCCGGTGTCCACCGCGCGGGCCATCGCGACCAGGCTGTCCAGACGCAGCACGATGCGCTCCGGCGCGATGTTCTTCGCCATCCATTTCGCCGACATCAGATGCGACAGCGCCGTGTCGTGACCCACCCAGCGATAGTCGGCGATGGTGTGCGTCGGCCCGAGGGTCGCGAGGTAGTCGCGCGAGGCATACAGCGCCGTCCGAATGACGCCGGCGCGCCGGCCGACGAGATTTTCAGGGGGATGGTTCGAACCGCGCACGGCGACGTCCGCCTCGCGTTGCGTGAGGTTGAGGAAGGAATTGCCGGCGACCAGTTCCAGCCGCACCGCCGGATGCGTGGCCTGAAACCGGGCGAGCAGGGGCATCAGCAGTTCCTGGATCAGCGCGTCGGGCGCCGTGATGCGGATGGTGCCGCCCAGCGCGAGATCGGCGCCGGTGACCCGGCGCTGCGCGGCGTCGAGCTGCTCGGGAACCCCGGCGACGTGCGCGGCCAGCTCGTGGCCCTTGGCGGTGAGTGCGTACCCGCGCGGCAGCCGGTCGAACAGACGCACGTCCAGCGCACGCTCCAGATTCGAAATGCGGCGCAGCACCGTCGAATGGTTCACGTGCAGCGCCCGGGCCGCCGCACCGATCGAGCCGTGCTCGCAGACCGCCAGAAAGTACTGGAGGTCGGTCCACTCCAGGCGCTCGGACACGGCGGTCTCCTCTGCGAATCTGCATAACCGATAGGCGGACTTTGCCAGTTCTCTCGCGGAATTGCCGAGCCTAGAGTGCCGACACCCCTTCCAGGACGCCCGCCATGAATGCGCTGACCCTTCCGACCCCGACGGCCGATGCCACCTTCCGCCAGTACGCCCTCCGGCGTGGTGACGGCATCGACCGGCTGGACCTTTCCGTGCATACGCGCCGGCGGCTCGCCGACCACGAGATTCGCGTGCGCATCCGCGCCGTGGCGCTCAACTACCGCGATCTGATGGTGGCGCGCGGCGAGGCCGGCGCCCACGGCCGCCACGTCATCCCTGCCTCCGACGGTGCCGGCGACGTGATCGAGGTCGGCGACGCAGTCACCGCCCTGCGCGTCGGTGATCGCGTGATCAGCACGTTCTTTCCAGACTGGGCTGCCGGGCCGGTCACGGACGCGTCCGCGGCACGCGCGCTCGGCGGCACGATGGACGGCGTGCTCGCCGAGGAGGTGGTGCTGCCTGCCAGCGCGTGGGTGCCGATGCCCGCGCACCTCGACTACATCGAGGCCGCCACGCTGACCTGCGCCGGCGTCACGGCATGGCACGGACTGTTCGGGTTGGACCCGCTGCCGCCCGGCGGCACGGTGGCCCTGCTCGGTACCGGGGGCGTGTCGATCTGGGCACTGCAACTGGCGAAGGCCGCCGGCTTGCGCGTGATTCTGACTTCATCCAGCGACGCCAAACTGGAACGCGCGCGCGACCTGGGCGCCGACGCGACAGTGAACTACCGCGCGACGCCCGAGTGGGGCGCCGAGATCCGCGGGATCACCGACGGCAAGGGGGTCGACCGGGTGCTCGACATCGGCGGCCCCGACACGGTCGCGAGATCGATCGAAGCCGTGCGCACCGGCGGCACGGTGGCGATCATCGGCCGCCTCACCGGCAGCGCCCCGGCGCAGTTCGACCCGGCCGCGCTTTTCGGCGGGGCGAAGCGGCTCGCCGGCCTGATGGTCGGCAGCCGCGCGATGACCGGCGACCTGTCGCGCTTCGTCGAAGACAAGCGACTGCGCCCCGTCATCGACCGGGTGTTCCCGTTCGCGCGCGCGCGCGATGCCTACCGTCATCTCGCGCAGGGACGGCATTTCGGCAAGGTCGTGATCGTCGGCTGACCGGACCCGGAGGACGTGCGCTTCAGAGACGGATGCGGACGCGCCTCGCGACGCGCGCCCGTCCGCCGGATGCAGGCGTCGACGGGGCGCTCAGGCCTCGCCTCCCGCCAGCGGTCCGTGCGTCCGCTCGATCGCGACGAGGATCCGCGCGACGTCGGCTTCGGTCGTCGACCAGTTCGAGAAGGCCGCGCGGATGGCCGGGCGGCCGTGGAGCACGGTCGGCGTCATGAAGACTTCCCCGGTGCCGTTGATCCGCGCCAGCAGGGCGTCGCGCGCGGCGGCCCCGGGTTCGCGTGGCGCGAACGCGACGATGTTGAGATGGATCTCGTTGAGCACGTCGAAGCCGAGGTCGCGCAGGCCCTGTGCCAGCTGCCGCGCCTGGCGGCAGTTGTCCGCCACCCAGCGGCCGATGCCGGCGCGACCACGAACCGCCATCACCATCCACGCCGCGAAGGCGCGGAAGCGGCGCGAATTCTCCGGCGTGTAATGCAGCGGGTCGGGATCGTCACCCAGGTACGCGGAAGTGGCGGCGAAAACCTCCCGCTGCAGATCCGGACGCGTCGTGTAGACCATCGCGCTGTCGTACGGCACGTTGAGCCACTTGTGCAGGTCGACCGTGACCGAATCGGCCAGCGCGATGCCGTCCAGCCTGCCGCGCAGCGCGTCATCGAACGCCGCGAACAGGCCGAACGCGCCGTCGACGTGCAGCCACGCGCCATGCTCGCGGCACGCGGCCCCCACCTGCAGCAGATCGTCGAAGTCGCCCGTGTTGACCTCACCCGCGCTGGCGACCACCACCGCGGGCCCGACGTGAGCCCCCAGTGCGTCGCGCAGCGCCGCCACGTCCACTGCCGTGCGCCCCGGCCGCGTAGCCACCGAGCGCAACCGGTCACGCCCGATGCCGGTGATGGCCAACGCCTTGCCGATGCTCGAGTGCGCCGCGCCGGCGAAGACCGTCGGCAGCGAACCCGTCGCGCGTTGTGCCCATTGCCGCGCCGTGGCCATCGCAACCAGGTTGGCTGCGGTGGCGCCGCTGACGAAACGGCCACGCAAGGCGTCCGGCAACCCGAAATGCCGGGCGAAGGTCGCGACGGTTGCGGCCTCGAGGCTGGCGGCGATCGAGCCGACCTCGTTGGACACGTTCTGGTCCCACGCGCTGGCGATCCAGTCCGCCGCGAGCGCCTCGGGGGTGGCGCCCCCCGTCACGAAGCCCAGGTAGCGCGGGCCTGGCGAAGCCGAGAGATGCGGAACGATCGACTGCTCCACGAGGCATATCGCGGCGTCGAGACCCGTGCCATCGGGCGGCGCCGGCGCCGCCGGCATGGCGTCCGCGATCACCGGTCGGCGAGCGAGGCCGTCGAGAAACGAGTCCGCGAGACGCCGGGCGTGGTCGAGCGCGGCGCGATAGTCGTCGTGGGTAGCCATCCGGAAGCCCTCAGGGTCGGTCGCGGGAAGCGAGTTGCCGGCACGGCGCCGGGCAGTCGTCGCGGGAAAGCGAACCTGTGGCTTGCCACCACGGGAAGGTCAACCGGAAAGTCGTGTGGTGGCTATGGGCGGACCCGCAAAGTAGAGCCAGTACCTTGATTTACGCGGGATCCAAGGAGCGCGGATTTTGCGGATACCGCCAGAGATACCGCCACATTTCGGGGCGAAAATGCACCCGA
>CAMPHE010000025.1 GCA_946885815.1 uncultured Arenimonas sp. | reverse complement strand
CCGAACCGCCTGAGTTCGGCGGACATCAACGCCCGGCTGAAGCCGACGATGGACCGTCTCGGCATCAAGACCGACGTGCTGCAGGACATCGCCGGCATCTACGCGCGCCGGCTCTGGAACGACGAGATGCAGTCGTCCGACGCGGCCACGCTCGCGGCCGAAAAGGCCATCGCCGACGCCGGCGTCGACCGCGCCAAGATCGGCCTGCTGGTCAACACGTCGGTCAGCCGCGATTTCCTCGAGCCGTCGACCGCGTCGATCGTGTCCGGCAACCTCGGCCTCGGCGAGGGCTGCCAGAACTTCGACGTCGCCAACGCCTGCCTCGCGTTCCTCAACGGCATGGACATCGCCAGCCGCATGATCGAGCGCGGCGAGATCGAATACGCGCTGGTCGTCGACGGCGAAACCGCCAACCTCGCCTACGCCAAGACCATGGAGCGCCTGAGCGCGCCCGACGTCACCGAAGAGCAGTTCCGCAACGAGCTCGCGACGCTCACGCTCGGCTGCGGCGCCGCCGCGATGGTGCTCAGCCGCAGCGAGCTCACGCCGGATGCGCCGCGTTACAAGGGCGGCGTCACCAAGGCGGCGACGCAGTGGAACACCCTCTGCCGCGGCAATCTCGACCGCATGGTCACCGACACGCGGATGCTGCTGATCGAGGGCCTGAAGCTGGCCGAGAAGACCTTCGCCGCCGCGCGCCAGGCGCTCGGCTGGGTGGTCGAGGAACTCGACCAGTTCGTGATCCACCAGGTCAGCCAGGTGCACACGCAGGCCTTCATCAAGGCCTTCGGCATCGACCCGCAGAAGGTGCTGACGATCTTCGCCGAGCACGGCAACATCGGCCCGGCCTCGGTGCCGATCGTGCTGAGCAAGCTGCGCGAGATGGGCCGCCTGAAGAAGGGCGACCGCGTCGCGCTGCTGGGCATCGGGTCGGGGTTGAACTGCTCGATGGCCGAGGTGGTCTGGTAGCCCGCCTGCGGCATCGCTTGCGCGTGTTGGACGCCCCTTGAGCAATAACGGGCGTTGCCTGCAGCGTCATCGGTCGGCCTGAAGCGTCGATGTCGCGTGTCGTTGGACCAGAGGCGAGGCGCGATGCCCTTCGACCCCACCCCGCTCCCGCATGCGCCCTGCGCGATCTGCGCCGCCACGCTGCACGCGGAGGCACGCTACCCGCAGAAGGTCTGCCGCGGCTGCGAGGCGCGCGCGAGCGACGAATCCGGTCGAAGACTCGTCTTCACCAACGTCAGCATCTCGGGCGGGTTCGTCGCGCGCTACGCCGACACCGGTGAACCCTATCCCGGCGAACATGCGTGCTGGATCGACGGCATCGCCTGCCACGCCAACGAGCACTACCACGGCGGCATCGTCGTGCAGCGGCGCGACCGGCCGATGCCGCGCATCGACCTGACCGACGCGCGCGTCACGCTGCCGTGCGCGCTGGCGTGGCGCGCGATCGCCGAGATCGCGCGGCGCCGGCATCGCAGCCATCGCCTGCGCGTCGAACAGTTCCACACCGGCGTTTCGACGATCGGTGGCTTCGCGCTCGAACTCGACCCCGTCGCGGCCGGCCCGCACGCGCGCCACGAATTCACCATCGACGGGCCCGACCCCGGGCGCTGGTGCGTGCGCGACGAAGGCGAAGTCGAGCTGGCCGCGGGCAATCTCGCGTCGCTGCTCGACGACGGCCCGGAGCATGTGGTCACGTGGTTCGAATCGAAGGCGCGGTTCCCGGTGATGGCGCCGCCGCTGCCGGCCGGCGGCCGTTTCGTGCGCGCGATCCGGCTCGTCGCCGCGCTGCTGGAACGCCGAGTCTTCGATCGGCATCCGTGGCGCGCCACGCTCGCCGCCGCGGACGGCGCCGGCGGCCCCGTCGTCGGCGACTGGCACACCGCGTTCGTCCCACCGGTGGCGAAGGACGGGGCCGGCGCCCTCCGCCCCGCCGACGCGCGCCGCCTTTCGCAGCTGGTGCTCGTGCACCGCGGCGAAGCCTGCGTGTGGCGGACCGGGGATTACACGGACGGCCTCGCCATCGACCTGCAGACAGACCGGCTGGTGCGCATGGACCGCCATGGCCTGACGCCGCTCGGAACGGTGACGGAGCATTACGAGGCGGCCGGCAGGTCGCTTCCGGCGACCGTGGGACGCCTGCCGTAGTGCCCTATCCGCGTCGATCCGCGTGATCCGCGTCGACAGAGCGCTCTGCCCGCACCACCCTGAAATCGATCGGCTTGAAGCTGCCGCCGTTCGACTGCAGCGCGCTGCACGCCGTCAGCCCCACCAGCAGCGGCATCGCCGCGCGCAGCACGATGCGATCGCCGGCGCGGCTCTTCGGCGGCAGCACGCTGAGCCGGCCGTCGGCGTCGACGGCGACGTGCATGAAGACGTTGAAGGCGATGGGGATGCGGTCGCGGCCCACGCGCCACGGCGACAGCGCCTGCACCAGGTTGCCCTCGCAGCCGGGGCGCGGGTCGGTGTCGCCGTAGAGGATGCGGAACGTGTCGCGCGAGCACGGCGTCAACGTGAAGTCGTGCCGGCCGACGCTGTCCTCGACGATGTCGAACATCGGCCGGCTGCGGTTGGAATACAGCACGTCGCCGGTGGTGAGCCACAGCTTCGACGCGTAGTCGAGCGAGCGCCCGGACGACAGGTATTCGCGCTGGTCGTCGCTGTGGAACGCGACCAGATCGCAGACCTGCCGGCCCTCGGGATCGACGATCTCGAGCAGGTCGCCGGTGTCGATCTCGACCGCGCGCGCCGAACACGGCGGGATGCGGGTGAATCCCGCAGCGGCCTCGGTCGTGCCGTCGATGCCGGTCATGCACTCACCTTGCGGAACGGACATCGCCACTGGGCCTCGACCGCTCGGCCGCTGTACTGGCGGGTTTCCGGCGCGGTGCCCCAGTCGGCGAGGTTGGGATTGAGCGACCCCTGCAGCGCGCGATCGCGGGCGCGCGTCGCGGCCTGCATCTTCGCGTAGCGCCCGTCGGCGCGCAGGCGCGCGAACTGGCGCTGGGAGTTGAACACCAGCACCGGCATCGGCGCGCGTCGTGCACGCCGCGACGCGCCCGGGTGCAGGCCGATGACGAAGAACGGGTGGCCGGCGAGGCTGAAGGAAAAATCCGCGGCGTCGGGATCGTCGCCGACGTCGTCGGCCCACGCATGGCCGCGCTGTACGTCGAGCGCATGCAGCCGCTGCAGCTGATCCCACAGGCGCGCTTCGAAGGCGGCCTCGTCGTCGTCGCCCGGGCCGTCGAAGACCGCCGCGAGCGAATGAAGGCGGCGTGAGTCGGCGTCTTCCGCGTCGAGCCGCGGCGCGAGGCGTTCCAGGGCGTCGAGCAGCGGCGCGGTATTGTCGCGCCCGCCGTCACCGAGCGGGCCGAGCTCCAGCATCCGCACGCCGCCCTGGCCCAGCGCGGCTTTCGCGCCGACGCACGGGAAGGTCGGGCGTTCCACGAAATCCCGCAGCCGGCGCGCGGTGGCACCGGGCGGCCGCGCGGACGGCGCCGCAGGCGTGATGGACAGGAATTCGGACCTCGGCATCGCAGGCTCCCGTGAGGATTGCGGGGAATCGTCGCGATGGAGGTGTCGGTCCCATGTCGAGTCGTGCATCGCGCACGGGGAATCGTTCAGCGAGGTGGAGCCGACGTCAGCGCGGCGGCGCATGGAGCGGTTGCGCGGCACCGGACCACCGGCCACATAAAAAAACGCCCCCGCAACCCGCGGGGGCGTGCCATCTCGTTTCGGGGCGAGATTGAAAAAGGCCGCGCGTGTCCGCGCGCGACGAGGAGAGAGCGTCAGGCGGCTTTCGTCGCCTTCGTGGGGGTGGCGGCGGGCGTGGCCGGCATCGCCATTTCGCCGAACAGGTCCTTCGGGTCGCGCAGCGTCGGGATCAGCCCGGCCTCGCGGCCGAGACCGAGTTCGTCGGCGCAGTCGCGCAGCAGGCGCAGCGCCGAGTAGTCCTCGAGCGCGAAGCCGACGCTGTCGAACAGCGTCACCTCGTCGCGCGTCCGGCGGCCGGGCGCGGCGCCGGTCAGCACCTGCCAGAGCTCGGTCACGGTGAAGTCGGCCGGCATCTGCTGCAGTTCGCCCTCGATCCGCGACTGCGGCTCGAACTCGACGAACACCGACGCGCGCTCCAGCACGCCGCGCGCCATCTCGGTCTTGCCGGGGCAGTCGCCGCCAACGCCGTTGAGGTGCATGCCCGCCTCGATCAGGTCCGGCGTCAGGATGGTCGCGCAGGTCTTGTCGGCGGTGACCGTGGTGACGATGTCGGCACCGCGCACCGCGTCGGCGGTCGACGCCGCGCGCACGACCCTCAGCGCCGGCGCGGCCGCCGCCAGGTTGCGCACGAGCTTGTCGGTCGCCGCGGGGTCGACATCGAACACGCGCACTTCGGTGATGCCGAGGCCGTGGTGGAACGCGATCGCCTGGAACTCGCTCTGCGCGCCGTTGCCGATCAGCGCCATCGTCTTCGCGTCGGGACGCGCGAGGCGCTTCGCGGCCATCACCGACGTCGCCGCGGTGCGGATCGCGGTGGTCAACGTCAGCTCGCTGATGAACCCGGGCAGGCCGGTCGCGACGTCCGCGAGCGCGCCGAAGGCGACCACCGTCGACAGCCCGTGCTTCGCGTTGCCCGGGTGCCCGTTGACGTACTTGAAGCTGTAGTCGTTCGCGTCGGCGATCGGCATCAGCTCGATCACGCCCACGTCGGAATGCGCCGCGCTGCGCGGCGACTTGTCGAACTCCGGCCAGCGCCGGAAATCGGCCTCGAGGTAGTCGACCAGCCGTGCGGTCAGCGCCGGCAGGCCCACCGTCGCCACGATCCGCGACACGTCATCGGTCGTCAGCAGTTTCATGGACGCATCCTCCGTCGGGGTGGACCCGCTATTGTCCGGACCCGGCCGCCACCGCGAAACGGCAGAATCGCCATCCATCCGCCAAACATGCTGCATAATGTCAGCCAGGACTGCCAATCTGCCTGCCCTCATGGACGACCTCGATCACCGCCTGCTGGCTCTCCTGCGCCACGACGCCCGCGCCGCCATCGCCGACCTCGCGATCGCCCTGAAAGTCTCCCGGGGCACCGTGACCAACCGGATGGCGAAGCTGCAGCGCGACGGCGTGATCACCGGCTACACGGTGCGGCTGCGCCCGGACGCCACGCCGGACGAGATCCGCGCGTGGACCTCGATCGCCGTCGAAGGCCACCAGCAGCGCGTCGTGCACGCCCTGCTCGGCGAGCCGGGCGTCGCCGCGCTGCACGACACCAACGGTCGCTGGGACCTGCTGGCCGAACTGCGCGTCGCCAGCCTCGCCGAGCTGTCGGCGTCGCTCGAGCGCATCCGCGGCATCCCCGGCGTCAGCGCCAGCGAAACGAGCGTGCACCTGCACTCGTACCGCGCGTAGCTCCGGGCTCAAGAATCGGGGACAGTCCCCGATTTCTCACTCGCGATTCCGGACTGCCGCTCGCGCGCGGTCAGGCGACGCACGCATTTCGTCTCGAAGTCGGCGAGCGACGCGACGCCGATGCCGTTCGGGGCATCGTCGGTCCAGAGGGTGACGTGCGGCAGCGTCGCCTCCAGCGTCACCGCCGCGGCGTAGCCGAACTCGCGGCGGAACGCGTTCAGCGCGTCGCACTCGACTTCCGCCACCACCGAGCGGGTGACGTGGTCGTCCGCCTTCGCCTGCAGCAGAAACCAGCGGTCGGTCAGCCGCGGCCGCCAGTCGTGGCGTGCGTACCAGTCCGGCCACTCGTCCACCGGCAGCGTCGTCGCCGCGGCATCCGCCTCGCGGCGCGACAGCAGCGTGAGATGCAGTTCGGCCTTGCGGGCGAACGGCGCCTCGGGAAGGTCGAACGTCATCGCCAGCGGCGGCACGAACGACCACGGCAACGGCAGGACGAGCGAGCCGCGCGGGCTGCGGCCGGGCCACGGGATCGATGCGGGCATGCGGGTCTCCTCGAAGGGCGGCCGGACCATAACGCCCGCGACGCGCGGGTGCCGTGATGCCGGGGGAGGAATGTGCTCGCCGCGAATTAACTATGATCGCTCGTCCCTCCGGAGTCCCCCATGCGCCATTCGCCGCTCGCCCTGTCGATCAGTTCGATCCTCGCCGTCACCCTCGCGGCGGCACTGCCGGCCACCGCGGCCGCGGCAGCGCCCGACGCCCCGATGATCGCGCCGGCGATGACCGTGATCGACCGCGAGCAGATCGAACGCAGCGGCGACTTCTCGGTCGCCGAGCTGCTGCGCGACAGCGTGCTGGCGCCGTTCGGCATGTTCCGGCCGCAGTCGGGAAGTTCGGCGCAGTCGCTGGCGGCGGCCGACCTGCATGGCTTCGGCGGCGGCCGCACGCTGGTGCTGATCGACGGGCGCCGCGCGCCGGCGTACCCGATGTTCCCGGCCGGCGGCAGCGATCTGAACGCGATCCCCCTCGCGATGGTCGAGCGGATCGAGATCACGGCGGAAGGCGCGTCCGCGACCTACGGGCCTGACGCGCTGGCGGGCGTCATCAACATCGTGACGCGGCGTCTGCAAGGCGCCGAGCTGCGCGTCGGCGTCGGCGACCCGAGCGGCGCCGGCGGCGACCTCGAAGAACTGTCGGCGGTGTTCGGCATCGACACCGGCCGCACGCAGCTGACCGGCGGCGCCGGCCGCAACCGGCGCGGGATGACCTTCACCCGCGACCAGATCGGGGGCGACGCCGTCGGCTATTCGGTCTACGGCAACAACTACTACGACTGGTACAGCGGCCTGTGGGTCGCGACGCCCGGTTTCGCCTGCGACAGCGACGCCTTCTACGCCGTCGGTGACGAGTGCGCCTACGACTTCAACCGCACGGCGGCGCACGAAGCCTCGGTGAAGAACACGTCGGTCTTCGTGCAGGGCCACCACGAGATCACCGACGCCTGGTCGGTGCGATTCGCGGCCTCCGACGCGAAGATCGAATCGTTCGGCCGCTACGCGCCGACGCCCGGTGCGCTGATCGTGCAGGACGGCACGCCGAACGACATCAACGCGGGCGTGCGCTGCGGCGACGCGTGCGCGAGCGACGGCCTGCCCACGTACTACTACCACCGCTTCGCCGCCGCCGGCACGCGCGACGATGTCGTCGACGGCCGGGTGACGGACTACGCCGTCGGATTCCTCGGCGCGCTGGGTGACGCGGTGGAGGTCGAGGCGGGCGTGCGCCGCGTCGACTACGGTGCGACCAGCCTCGGCCGCGGCTACATCGTGCGATCGCTCGCCGAGGCGGCCGCCAACGCCGGCGACTACGACCTTTCCGATCCGTTCGGTGCCGATCCGTCGGTGCTCGCCGGTTTCACGGTGACCACCGCGCGCGACGCGCGGCACCGGCGCGACGAAGCGTTCGCGACCGGCCGGGTGGCGTGGGCGCTGCCGACCGGCCCATCCGTGGTGTCGTTCGGCATCGAGGCGGCGGGCGAGGACTGGCACGACCGCTACGACACGCTGTCCGTGGCTGGGGCGGTGCTCGGCACCTCGGGCCATCCGGGCCGCGCGTCGCGAGACACCCGTTCGGCGTGGGTCGCATGGCGGCTGCCGCTGGCACCGTCGCTGGAAGCCACGCTCGCAGGCCGCCACGACGAGCTGGAAACCACCAAGACCGAATCGGTGTTCTCGCCGAAGGTGTCGCTCGCGTGGCAGCCGCTCGACTGGCTCGGCGTGCGCGGTTCGTGGGGGGAAAGCTTCCGTGCGCCCGCACTCGACCGGATCGGCCTGCTGCCGTACGAACAGTTCGCGCAGATCGGGACGTGCCCGTGGTTCCCCTGCTTCGGCACGACCGCGACCATCCGCGGCAACACCGAACTCGACGCGGAACAGGCCGACCACTGGAGTCTCGGCGTCGAACTGCAGCCGGCCATGTGGCTCACGGCGTCGATCGACTATCGCGCGAGCCACATCCGCAATGCGATCGAATACGTCTCGCCGGAGACGCTCGGGGAGATCTATCTCGCGGACGGCGCGCTCGGCCCGATTCCCGACGGGCTCGTCGTCGAGGCGGGCGACTTCGGGTTCACCCGCATCGTCGCCGGCTGGGCGAACCACGCCTCGATCCGCACGCGCGCGGTGGACGTGCGCGCGGCGGCCGGCTTCGATTTCGACGATGCGGGCGCGCTGCGCAGCGAGCTGGAGCTGACGAAGCTGCTGGAGTCCACCTATTCGCGGCCGTGGGGCGATTTCGGCCAGGAGGACACGTTCGGGCATCCGTCGCTGCGCGCGACGCTGCGAAACGTCTGGCAGCTCGGTGGCGTCGGCCTGGGCTGGACGGTGCACCACATCGGCAGCCACGAGCAGGTCGGCGCGTGGACGACGCACGATCTGTCGGTGTCGTGGGATGCGCCGTGGAACGCGACCGTCGCGCTGGGCGCCACCAACGTCGGTGACCGCATGCCCGAGCGGATCGAATTCGACGAGCGTCCGTGGAACTTCTACCTCTACGACGCCTGGGGCCGCACGACCTGGCTGCGCTACACCCAGCGCTTCTGAAGGTGGGGCGGTTAGAATCCGCGCCCATGACCGTCTCCGATCGCACCGCCGAGCAGGCCCGGATCCTCGCGACCGGGCCGTTTCCCGACTATCCGTTCGAACCGAAGGCGTTCGTGCACCCGGGCGGCCTCGCCCAGTCGTATCTCGACGAGGGCGATCCCGGCGACGCCCCCGTCGTGATGCTGCACGGCAACCCGTCGTGGTCGTACTACTGGCGTCACCTCGTGCTCGGGCTGCGTGACGGCTACCGCTGCATCGTGCCCGACCATATCGGGATGGGCCTGTCGGACAAGCCCGACGACCTCGCGTACGGCTACACGCTGCGCCATCGCATCCAGGACCTCGACCGGCTGCTCGACTCGCTGAAGCTCGGCGACGACATCACGCTCGTCGTGCACGACTGGGGCGGCATGATCGGCTTCGGCTGGGCGATGAAGCATGCCGACCGCGTGAAGCGGCTGGTGATCACCAACACGGCGGCGTTCCCGTTGCCGGCCGGCAAGAAGATGCCGTGGCAGCTGTCGCTGGGGCGCAACTGGAAGCTCGGCGAATGGCTGATCCGCGGTGTGAACGCGTTCGCCGCCGGCGCCGCCGACCAGGGCGTCGTGCGTCCGCTCGCGTCCGACGTGCGCCGGGCGCTGCTGGCGCCGTACGACAGCTGGCGCAACCGCATCGCGACCGTGCGTTTCGTGCAGGACATCCCGCTCGCGCACGGCGACCGGGCCTGGGACGTGGTCGAGGAGTCGGGCCGCCGGCTCGCGGCGTTCGCCGACCGGCCGGCGTTCATCGGCTGGGGCCTGCGGGACTTCGTGTTCGACCGGCACTTCCTGACGCAGTTCGAGAAGGCGTTCCCCCGCGCCGAGAAGCAGGTGTACGACGACGCGGGGCACTACGTGCTCGAGGACAAGCACGAAGTGCTGGTGCCGCGGATCCGGGATTTCCTCGATCGCAATCCGGTCTGAGCGCGCATAATCGGCCGAGGTCCGCGGCCGCGGGCCTCCGGTCTCCAGGGGAAATCGATATGACCTTCCATGCAGCGCTCTTCGCAAGGCTGGCGGTGCTCGCCTGCGCCGTGCTTTTTTCCGCATCCGTGTCGGCGCAGGCCACGCGCACCTGGGTGTCCGGCGTCGGCGACGATGCCAACCCGTGCTCGCGCACCGCGCCGTGCAAGACCTTCGCCGGCGCGATCAGCAAGACGGCGACCGGCGGCACCATCAACGTGCTCGATCCCGGCGGCTACGGCGCGGTGTCGATCGGCAAGGCGATCACGATCGACGGGCGCGGCCAGCACGCGTCGATCCTCGCGTCCGGCACGAACGGCGTCTTCATCAATGCCGCGGCGGGCGCGGTGGTCGTGCTCCGCAACCTGTCCATCGTCGGCGCGGGCACCGGCATCAACGGCGTGCGGTTCATCGGCGGCGGCGCGCTGCATATGCAGAACGTGGACGTCGACGGCTTCACCGGCGCCGCGATCGATTTCGAGCCCGTCGGGGCCAGCGAGCTGCACGTCACCGGCGGCACGCTCAGCCGCGCCGGTCACGGGGTGCTGATCAGCCCGGGGGTGAGCGGTACCGCGATCGCGTCGCTCGACGGCGTCTCGGTCATCGGCAATGGCGGTGGGGTCCGCGCCGAGAAGGGGTCGATGGTGTCGATCGACCGCTCGGTGATCAGCGACAACACCAATGCCGGCGTCGGCGCGGTCGCGTCGTCGGGCGTCGCCCAGGTCACCGTCCGGAGCAGCCTGCTGTCGGGCAACAACCCGTCGTCGAATCCCGCCAGTGCCGCGGTCAAGGCCAGCGGCGCCGCGGCCACGATCAACCTCGACGGCAGCACGATCGTGAACAACGGCATCGGACTGATCGCCGCCAACGGCAGCGCGATCGTTTCCACCGGACGCAACCGCGTCGCCGGCAACGACACCGACGGTTCGCCGACCGCGACCGTCCCGACGCTTTGAGGAGCCGGACATGACCACGATTCGTTTCTTCGCGACGACCGCCCTCGTCCTCGCCGCGCTGTTCGCCGGCCCTGCGGCCGCGCAGGCGACGCGCACCTGGGTGTCCGGCGTGGGCGACGACGCCAACCCGTGCTCGCGCACCGCGCCGTGCAAGACGTTCGCCGGTGCGATCAGCAAGACGGCGGCCGGGGGCGAGATCAGCGTCCTCGATCCCGGCGGCTTCGGCGCGGTGACCATCACCAAGGGCATCACGCTCGACGGCAACGACCAGCTGGCCTCCTTGCTCGCCTCCGGCACCAGCGCGGTGGTGGTGAACGCGCCCGGCGCCGACGTCGTGCTCCGCAACCTGAGCATCGAAGGCGTCAACTCGGCGCTGACCGGCATCCGCTACTTCAATGCGCGCTCGCTGACGATCGACGGCGTCGAGGTGCGCGGGTTCGATCGCGGTCTCTCGTTCGAGGGCGGCACGAACGTCGCGGGCCGGCTGCGCGTCGTCGACTCGGTGGTGCAGGCGAACGGCACCGGCCTCTTCCTGCTGCCGGAGACCACGTCGCGGTTGAACGCGACGATCGCGCGCACGCGCCTGCTGAACAACGACGCCGGGGTGCGCGCGGAGTCGGGGTCGCAGGTGGCCATCGCCGCGTCGACGATCGCCGGCAACACGAACTCGGGGATCAACGTCGTGGCGCCGACCGGCACCGCGTTCGCCCGCGTGTCGGTGGACGGCAGCCTGGTCTCGGGCAATGGCGTCGGGGTCAAGGCGACGCGGCCGGAGGCCACGGTGTACCTGTCGGGCAGCACGGTCGCCGACAACGGCATCGGCCTGCAGTCGGCCAATGGTGGCGTGCTGCGCAGCTTCGGCGACAACCAGGTGCGCGACAACGCCACCGACGGCGCGCCGACGGCGACCGAGGCGATGCGCTGACGCGCGACGCGGCGTTGGGCGCGCCCTGCAACATCGCCGCGGCACTGCCGCGGCTCGCCGCCGACGCGCCCGGACGCATCGCGCTGCGGTGCCCCGGCGCGCGCGGCGCCGACGGGTTCGCGCGCTACGACGTCGCGCTGACATATCGCGAACTCGACACGCGTTCCGACGCGATCGCCGCCGGGCTGGCGAAGGCGGGCGTGGTGCGCGGCAGCCGCGCGGTGATCATGGTGCGACCGTCGCCGGAGTTCTTCCTGCTGATGTTCGCGCTGTTCAAGGCGGGCGCGGTGCCGGTGCTGGTCGACCCGGGCATCGACCGCCGCGCGCTGAAGCAGTGCCTCGCCGAAGCGCGGCCGCACGCCTTCATCGGCGTCCCGCTCGCGCATCTCGCGCGTGTCGTGCTCGGCTGGGC
>CAMPHE010000024.1 GCA_946885815.1 uncultured Arenimonas sp. | reverse complement strand
GCTGCGCGCCGCGTACCGGTCCCCGGCCTTGTAGGAGCGGCTTCAGCCGCGAAGGCGTTACGCCCCATCGGTACGCCGACGGAATATCGTTTCGCGGCTGAAGCCGCTCCTAGAGTTCCTGCGTGGGCTCGTGCCGCGCGATGTTCGCATCCGGATCCGGCACCCGCGGGTACCGCGCGCTGTGCGACAGGTACCAGCGCCACAGCGCCCATGCGACGAGGGTGAACGCGGCGGAGGTGAGCGCGAGCCCCAGCGCCGAATCGCTGACGGCCGGCGACAGCGCGCCGGCGATCGCGGCGTTCGACAGCAGGCCGATGAACGCCTGCATCGACGACGCCGCGCCGCGCTGGTGCGGATACATGTCGAGCAGCGCCAGCGTGACGATCGGGAACACGAGCGCGATGCCGAACGCGCACAGCGCGGTCGGCAGCACCGCCCACGGCAGCGTCGGGGTCGTGTCGAGCAGGTTGTAGGCGATGTTGTAGACGGCGGCGACGGCGCAGCAGGCGAAGCCGATGCCGACCAGCCGGCGGCCGCTGATGCGCCCCGCGGCGCGGCCGCTGGTCCATGCGCCCACCATCATCCCGGCGATCGTCGGGGCGAAGAACCAGCCGAAGTCCTGTTCGCCGAGCCCGAGGATGTCCATCACGAAGGCCGGCGCCGATGCGATGTACAGGAACAGCGCGCCGAAGTTCAGCGTGCCGGCGATGGCCAGCAGGCGGAACGTGCGGTTGCCGAGCATCGCACCGTAATCGCGCACCAGCGTGCGCGGCGACAGCGGGCGCCGCGCGTCGGCCGGATGCGTCTCGGGCATGCCCCACGCCGTCATCGCGAACAGCACCACGCCGAACGCCGCCAGGAACCAGAAGATCAGGTGCCATTCGCCCACGCCGAGGATCCAGCCGCCGATGATCGGCGCGATCGCCGGCGCGATGCTGAAGATCATCGACACCTGGCTCATCAGCCGCTGCGCGTCGTCGCCCTGCAGCACGTCGCGGATCACCGCGCGCCCGACGATGAGCCCGACGCCGGCGCTGAGTCCCTGCAACGCGCGGAACACCAGCATCGTCGGCATGTCGGGCGCGAGCGCGCCGCCGACCGACGCCAGCGTGAACACGACGATGCCGGCCAGCAGCACCTTGCGCCGCCCGATCGCGTCCGAGATAGGCCCGTGGAACAGCGACATCGCCGCGTAGCCGAGCAGGTAGACGCTGATCGTCTGCTGCATGGCCACCTTGCCGACGCCGAGGTCGCGCGCCATCACGCCGAACGCCGGGAACACCGTGTCGATCGAGAACGGGCCGAACATCGCCAGCGCGGCGAGGATCAGCGCCAGGCGGCGGCGGGAAATCGACAGCGGGGTCATCGGCATCCTTTCCGGGCGTGGCTCACCCCGCAACCTGCTCCGCCGCCGGCGAAGGCGGCGTCGGCATCGCGTCGAACACATACGGCGTGGCCCGCGCCGACGGCCGCGCGCCGAAGGCGACGGCGAACGCCTGCAGCGCCGGTCGCCGCGCGAGGTCGATCGACGGATTGCGGAACGGGAAATGTTCCAGCAGCGCGAACAGCGCCAGGTCGAACCAGCGCCACGGCCGGTCCGGCAATGCGGCGCGCACCGCGGCGAGGTTCGCATCGAGCCAGTCGAGCGTCGACTCGAGGCTGGCGCGCCGCTTGCGCGAGGCGGCGTCCGGCGGGCGCCCCGCGACGATCTCGTGGAACACGACCTCCACTTCCGCCGCCATCGCGTGCGCGACCAGTTCGTGCGCGTTCATCGCCAGCGGCGTCCGCGCCTCCTCGGCCCACGCCACCGCGTCCTCGCCGCCGACCGAGCGCCGCGCGATCCAGCGGCACGCGTTCGCGCTGCCCCAGACGATCGAGTCGCCGTCGCGCAGCGCCGGCAGTTTCAGCGCCGGGTTGCCGGCGAAGACGGCCGGATCCGGCGCCAGCAGTTCGTGGATCGGCACCAGCACGTACGGCACGTCGAGTTCGTGGGCCAGCAGTCGCACGAGCCGCGTGTAGTGGGAACTCTGCCGGCCGTGGATCTCGATCATGGATGCGCCCCTCGTCGGCGCGGCGACGGGCCGGCGCGAGTCCGGATGATACGCCGCGGCGTGAAGACGCCGGGCCCCGCGTCTGGCGAAGGCTCCCGGCTGCGGTTATCGTCCGACCGGGCGTACGAGGCGACGGACGGGCGATGGGGATTGCTCGCAGGCACCGGTTCGGCGGACACCGCTGGCGGATCGCCACGACGGTGCTGCTGGTGCTGTCCGGCGCGGCGTCCGCGATGGCCCCACCGGCGGCGCCGGCGCCCGGCGTCGAGCCCGATCCGGCCGCCGGGGAGCGCATGCGCGAACATGCCGCGGCCTTCGTCGACTCGCTTTCACCGTGGCTGGCGGCATCGGCCGTCGCCGGCCCGACCGCCGAACTCCGCTGGCGCGCGCGGCACGCGACCCTGGCGACGGCCGCGCGCAGCCCCGGCGCCGTCGCGCACTGGGAACGGGTGGTCGCCACCGCCCGCGCGTCGCGGGCGCACCGGATACGTCGGCAGGCGCTGTCGGCGCTGAGCAACATCGGCTACCGCGGCGGCGACCTCGCGCTGACGCGGCGCGTCGAGGAGGAATCGCTCGCCGACGCGCGCCGCATTGGCGACCGGCGCGAGGAAGCCGATTCGCTGCAGGACCTCGGACTGGTGTTCACGGTGACCGGCGAACCGGACCGGGCCGAGGAGCATCTGCGCGCCGCGATCGCGATCTGGAAGACGCTCGACGTGCCGATGGGCCTCGCCCGCGGCATGCGCGGGCTGGCACGCGTGCAGGAAATGAAGGGCCGCTATCCGCAGGCGCTGGAACAGCATGTCGGTGCGCTCGAGCTGATGCTCCGGCACGGCACGCCGATCGAGCAGTCCGAAAGCTACTACTCGCTGTCGCGGCTGTTCCTGAACCTGGAGGACGCCGAAGCCGGACTGCGCGCCGTCGACGAGGCGATCCGCCTGATGGGCGCGACGCCGCCCGATTTTCCGCTGGGGCTGAATCTCGCGACGCGCAGCCAGCTGCTGCGGATGGCCGGACGCGTCGACGAGGCGGTCGCCGACGGGCTGGGCGCGGTCGCGGCGTTCGAGCGCACCGGCAGCGGCACCGGCGTCGCCATCGGCCAGCTCGCGCTCGGCCAGGCGCGGGTGCTCGACGGGGCCGCGGAGGAAGGGCTGGCGCTCCTGGCCGCCGGCGAGGCCGGCGCGCGCGCCGGGGGCGAGGCGACGCTGCTGGGCGATCTGCTTCTCGCGCGCGGCGCGATGCTCGCGCACGTCGGGCGCCCCGCCGACGCGATCGTGCCGCTCGAGGCGGCGATGGCCATCGGCGACGAACTCGGGCTGGATCATCTTCGCCAGAACGTCGCGCTGCAGCTCGAGGCCGCCCATGCGGCGCTCGGGCGCCCCGAACAGGCCCTGCAGTGGAGCCGGCGCGCATTCGAATACCGCGGCCGCTTGACCTCGCTCGGCGATCTCGCCGAACTCGGGCAGGAAACGCTCGACAGCCCCGCGGTCGCCGCGCGCTCGCGTTTCATGGCGCTCGAGGCCGCGCCCGCGTCGCGGGCGACCGCGACGGACCCGGCCACGTCCGTCGTGCCGGCCGCCTTCGACGGCGTCGAACCGCTGTCGCGCTGGTGGCTGCTGGCGCTGCCGTCGCTGGTGCTGTTGTGGGGGCTGGTGCGGGTGCTGCGGTCCGCGCGGCGCCTGCACGCCGAGAAGGAATCGATCGCGCGCCGGCAGCACGAGCTGGAAACGGTCAACCACGACCTGCGCACGCAGTCGGCGCGGCTGCAGCGCCAGGTCGCGGTCGATGCGCTGACCGGCGCGATGACGCGCGCCGCGTTCGCCGCCGAACTGGACGCCACGCTGAAATTCGCCGCCGCGCAGGACCGGCCGCTCGCGCTGCTGGTGTTCGACCTCGACCGGTTCAAGGCGATCAACGACCAGCACGGGCACCTGGCCGGCGACGCCGCGCTGCGGCTCGTCGCCGGCGTCGTGCGCGAGAAGCTGCGCAGCCAGGACCTGTTCGGCCGCTTCGGCGGCGACGAATTCCTGGTCGCCGTGCCCGGGATGGACGGGGCGGCCGCCGAAGGGCTCGGCGAGGCGATCCGCTTCGAGATCGTCTGGCGCGCGCCCGACCAGCAACCGCCGATGCCGGACCTGTCGATCAGCGTCGGGCTGGCGATCGCCGATCCCGGCCGCGGCTACGACGCCGAATCGCTGTTCCGGCGCGCCGACGGCGCGCTCTATCGCGCCAAGCGCGGCGGCCGCAACCGCGTCGTCGCCGACGACCCGCAGGCGGCCGGCACGGCCGTGCCGGACGACCGCGCGCCGCGCCAGTGGACGATCGCGCTGCCGGACTAGGGCATCGGGCCTGAAGGCCCTCCCGCCACCGGTAGAATGGCCGGCTCCCGGAACGTCGAGCCGCACGCATGACCGAACCCGCCCGCCCCGCCTTCCACGGTTTCGAGCAGATCCCGCTGCGCGAATACGCCGAGCGCGCGTACCTGGACTACTCGATGTACGTGGTGCTGGACCGGGCGCTGCCGTTCGTCGGCGACGGCCTGAAGCCGGTGCAGCGCCGCATCATCTACGCGATGAGCGAACTCGGCCTCGGCGCCGGCGCGAAGCCGAAGAAGTCGGCGCGCACCGTCGGCGACGTGATCGGCAAGTTCCACCCGCACGGCGACAGCGCCTGCTACGAGGCGCTGGTGCTGATGGCGCAGCCGTTCTCGTACCGCTACCCGCTGATCGAAGGCCAGGGCAATTTCGGTTCCACCGACGACCCGAAATCGTTCGCGGCGATGCGCTACACGGAAAGCAAGCTGACGCCGATCGCCGAAGTGCTGCTCGGCGAACTCGCGCACGGCACCGTCGACTGGGTCCCGAACTTCGACGGCACGCTGCAGGAACCGAGCTGGCTGCCGGCGCGGCTGCCGCATCTGCTGCTCAACGGCACCACCGGCATCGCCGTCGGCATGGCCACCGACGTGCCGCCGCACAACCTCAATGAAGTCGTCAGCGCCGCGGTGCGGCTGCTCGACGATCCCGACGCGAGCGTGCGCGACCTGTGCGAGCACGTGCGCGGGCCGGACTACCCGACCGGTGCCGAGATCATCACGCCGGCGGGCGACCTCGCCGCGATCTACGAGACGGGCGGCGGCAGCGTCCGCGCGCGCGCGACGTGGACGCGCGAGCACGCCAACGTCGTGATCACGAACCTGCCCTACCAGGTGTCGCCGTCGAAGATCATGGAGCAGGTCGCGCAGCAGATGCGCGCGAAGAAGCTGCCGTGGCTCGAGGACATCCGCGACGAGTCCGACCACGAGAATCCCGTGCGCCTGGTGCTCGTGCCGCGCAGCAATCGCGTCGACGTCGAAGGCCTGATGGGCCATCTGTTCGCGACGACCGATCTGGAGAAGAGCTTCCGCGTCAATTTCAACATCATCGGCCTGGACGGACGGCCGCGCGTGCGCGACCTGAAGTCGTTCCTGTCGGAGTGGCTGGAATTCCGCACCGACACCGTCGCGCGGCGGCTGCGGCACCGGCTCGACCGCGTCGAGCGGCGCCTGCACCTGCTCGAAGGCCTGCTGGTCGCGTTCCTCAACCTCGACGAGGTGATCCGCATCATCCGCTCCGAGGACGAACCGAAGGCGGTGCTGATGGCGCGTTTCGGTCTCGACGACGAGCAGGCCGAATACATCCTCGAGACGAAACTCAAGCAGCTGGCCCGCCTCGAGGAGATGAAGATCCGCGGCGAGCAGGACGAGCTGGCGAAGGAGCGCGAAAAGATCGCGTCGATCCTCGGCAGCCGCGCGAAGCTGAAGAAGCAGGTGAAGGACGAGCTGCTGGCCGACGCGAAGAAATTCGGCGACGCGCGCCGCTCGCCGCTGGTCGAGCGCGGCGCCGCGGTCGCGATCAGCGAGAGCGAGCTGGTGCCGAGCGAACCGGTGACGATCGTGCTGTCGAAGAAGGGCTGGGTCCGTGCGGCGAAGGGCCACGACGTCGAGGCGTCGGCACTGGGTTACCGCGAAGGCGACGGCCTGCTGCAGGCCGTGCGCGGGCGCAGCACGCAGCAGGTCGCGTTCCTCGATTCCAGCGGTCGCGCCTATTCGACGATGGCGCATGCGCTGCCGGGCGCGCGCGGCAACGGCGAGCCGCTCAGCGGCCGTTTCGCGCCGCCGGCGGGTGCGTCGTTCGTCGGCGCCGCCAGCGCCGAGCCGGAGGCGCGTTTCGTCGTCGCTTCCGGCTGGGGCTACGGCTTCGTCACCCGCTTCGAGAATTTCATCGGCAACAAGAAGGCCGGCAAGCAGCTGATCAACGCCGATGACGCCGCGGGGATCCTGCCGCCGGTGCCGGTGGCCGACGCGAAGACCGACTGGATCGTGTCGATCACGAGCGCCGGCCACCTGCTGGCGTTTCCCGTCGCCGAACTGCCGGAACTCGACAAGGGCAAGGGCAACAAGCTGGTGCAGATCCCGCCGGCGAAGCTGAAGTCCGGCGAGGAGAAGGTCCTCCACGTCGCGAGCGTGCGCCACGGCGGCGAACTCACGGTGTACTCGGGCCGGCAGAAACTGGTGCTGTCGTGGCGCGACCTGCAGGCCTACGAGGGCGCGCGCGCCAGCCGCGGCAATCTGCTGCCGCGCGGCTTCACGAAAGTCGACCGCGTCGAGAGCGCATGACCGGCACCGCCTGACACGGCGGTCAGCCGAGCGCGGCGACCATCACGGCCACGAGTGCCTCCACCGGCCGGCGCGCCAGCGTCGGATTCACCTGCAGCACGAACTCGCCGTCGCCATTCACGCCGCGCGGGAAATGGATGTCGTGCGCGCGCACCCGCGCCGCGTACGCCGCGGGGTCCGGCGTGTCGACGCGCAGGAACAGCCGGCTCGTGCCGCGCTCGAACTTGCGGAAAGCGAATGCGCGGTGCGGCGCGAGCGCGGCGATGATCGCGTCCATCCGTCGCCACGCGTCGGCGTAGTCCGCCTCGAAGCTGTCGAGATGGCGCGCCGCCGGCGCCGCCAGCGGCCAGGCCGCGGGCAGCCCGCCCCCGTACATCCGTCGCGCCTGGAAAAGCGGCGAAATGACCGCCGTTTCGCCGGCCAGGATCGCACCCGACGCCGAATTGAAGTGCTTCCACGTCGACACGTAGACGGTGTCGAACAGCGCCGCGTGTTCGCGCACGCCGTGGCCGGCGTGCAGCGGCAGCGTGAACAGCCGCGAGCCGTCGAGATGCGTGCGGATGCCGTGCTCGCGCGCCAGCGTGGTGATCGCCTGCAGCTGTTCGAACGGCACGGCCGCATGGTCGCGGCGGCGGATCGGCGATTCGATCGCGATCGCGCCGACGGGCACCGCGACACGGCCGCTGGCGGCCATCGACAGCGCGTACGCGACCTCGTCGAGGGTGATGCCCTCCGGTCCCGCGCCGAGCGGCACGAGGTTGAGCCCGGCGAGCGTGGTCGCGCCGTCGCCGCTGTCGCAGTACAGATGACTGTCGGCCTGCACCAGCACGCGCCGGTCGGCACCGGCGAGCGTGCGCAGCGCCAGCTGGTTCGCCAGCGTGCCCGTCGGCAGCCAGATCGCCGCCGGCTTGCCGAGCGCCGCGGCGAAGCGCGCTTCGAGCGCGGCGAGCGCGCCGCCCCGCGAGTAGTCGTCGGCCTCGAAATCGTCGGCCGCGGCGATCTCCTGCAGCACCGCGACGTATTCGTGCGGCGACAGCGACAGTCCGTCCGTCGTGAACTTCACCGTCGTGAACAGGCCGGGCGTCGGCGTCGTCGCGCCCGCCGGCCGGGTGGCACCGGCCGCCAGTGCCGGCAGCAGCGCCGCCGTACTGCCGGCAGCGAGGAAGGCGCGTCGATCCATCGGTTTCCCCCCGAACGTCTGACCCGCGAGCATCGCCGCGACGCCGCCGCCGGCGCAAGCGCGGCTTATAGTCGACGTCCATTCCGCCACGCCCGGGTCGTCCGATGCCGTCGATGCCCTTCCCCGCGCGATCCGCGCTGCTCGCGGCGCTCGTCGCCGTCGCTTCGCTGCCGCCGCCCGCCGTCGGTGCCGAAGCGCGGGCGCCGTCGCCGGCGCTGACACCGGCGGAATCCGCCGCGGCCGCTTCCGACTACCAGCGCTACTGCGCGCTGTGCCACGGCGCCGACCGCGAGGGCCACGCGAACGACGCGGCGCCGTCGCTGAAGTCGAGGTCGCTGCTCGAATCCGGCTGGCCGCGGTCGATCCACCACGCGATCTCGTACGGGCGCCCGGGTACGCCGATGGGCGGCTATCTCGACGAGGTCGGCGGGCCGATGAGCGCGGCCGACCTCGTGCGGCTCACGCGCTGGCTCGGCGAGGCCGGCGGCGTCGCCCCGCTGACGATGTCGCCGGAACCGGTCGCCGGCGACCCGGCGCGCGGCGCGGTCGTATACGCGACGCGGTGCGCGTCGTGCCACGGCGCCGACGGCGAAGGCGGCGAAGGCACCGCGCTCGGCAACGCGGCGATGCTCGCGCTCGAGAGCGACGCGTTCCTGCGCCACGCGGTCGTCGAGGGCCGGCAGGGCACGCCGATGCCGTCCTTCGCCGGCACGCTCGACGACACCGCGATCGACGACGTGGTCGCGTTCGTGCGCAGCCGCGCCGCGGGCTGGAAGCAGCCCGAGCCGGCCGCCGTGCCGCCGCCGCTCGATGCGCTGGTGCTCAACCCCGGCGCGCCGGCCCCGGATTTCGAACTGCAGGCCGACCTGTACGTGTCCGTCGCGCAGCTGCGGCGCGAGCTCGATGCCGGCCGCGAGATGGTGCTGATCGACACGCGCGTGCCGTCGGTCTGGCGCCACGGCCACATCCGCGGCGCGATGCCGCTGCCCTACTACAGTGGCGCCGAGGTGCTGGCGAAGCTGCCGCGCGACGGCACGTGGATCGTCGCGTACTGCGAATGTCCGCGCGCCGCCGCCGAATTCCTCGTCCGCAAGCTGCGCGCGGAGGGGATCGTGTCCAGCGCGGTGCTGTACGAAGGCTTCCAGGGCTGGCTCGCCGGCGGCCATCCGATCGTGACCGGCGCGACGCCCGACGGCGACGGCGCGGCGGCCCGACCGCCTCCGCATGCGCACTGACGTCCGCGCTCAGGCCCCTGCGCCCGCGCAAGCCATGCGTCCGACCCGCGCGATCGCCTCGAGCAGCGCCGGCCCCGGCGGATGCCCGCAATTGAGCCGCAGGTGGTGCGCGAACCCGCGCGCCGCCGAGAACATCGGGCCGGGCGCGAGGCTGATGCCGGCCGCCATCGCCTCGCGCTGCAGCGCCAGCG
The DNA here is from genome assembly GCA_946885815.1 of uncultured Arenimonas sp. Next base: position 2,565 of record CAMPHE010000024.1, on the reverse strand, counting down.
CATCGACGCCGGCCGGCAGTTCCACCCAGAGGAAATAGCCGCCGCCCGGCCGTGCGATCCGCGTGCCGTCGGGAAAATGCCGCTGCACGTGCGCGGCGCAGCGCTCGCGCCAGTCGGCGAACGTCGCGCGCAGCGTCCGCAGGTGCTTCTCGTAGCCGCCACGCTCCAGGAACGCGGCGATCCCCAGCTGCACCGGCACGCTGGTGGCCAGCGACGCGAGCAGCTTCTGCCGCGCGACCGCGTCGCGGAACCGCCCGGGCGCGACCCAGCCGACGCGATAGCCGGGCGCGAGCGATTTCGCGAACGAGCCGCAGTGCAGCACCCAGCCTCCGGCGTCGAACGCCTTGGTCGGCACCGGGCGCGCGCGGCCGTCGAACAGCTCGGCGTACACGTCGTCCTCGATCAGCGGCAGGCGCAGCCGTGTCGCCAGCGCGACGAGGGCCTGCTTGCGCGCCGGCGACAGCGACGCGCCGAGGGGGTTCTGGAAATTCGTCATCACCCACGCCGCCGCGGGTCGGTGGCGGTGCACCGCGGTCTCCAGCGCCTCGAGATCGATGCCGTCGCGGGGATCGCTCGCCACCTCGACGGCGCGCAGGCCGTGCCGCTCCAGCGCCTGCAGGCACGCGTAGAAGCAGGGCGATTCGACGATCACCGCGTCGCCCGGCCGGCAGGTGGCCGCCAGGCACAGGTTCAGCCCTTCGAGCGCGCCGGCCGTCACCACGATCGCGTCGGGGTCCATCGCGACGCCGTCGACGAGATAGCGGCGCGCGATCTGCCGGCGCAGCGCGAGGCTGCCCGGAGTCAGCTCCTCCGTCGTCGACCACGGATCGAGCGCGATCGCGGCTTTCGCGGTCAGCCGGCCGAGACGCGGCAGCGGAAACAGCGTCGGGCTCGGGAACGCCGACCCGAGCGGCACCACGTCGCGCGACATCGTCGAGGCGAGGATCTGGAATACCCGCTCGCTCACCGCGACCGGTCGCGCCTCGCCATCGGGGGCCGGTGCCCGCGCCGGTGTCGGCGGCAGCCGCGACGGCGCGTCGGCGACATACCAGCCCGATCGCGGGCGCGAGCGCGCCAGCCCGTCGGCCTCCAGCCGCGAATAGGCCTCGAACACCGTCGAAGGACTGACCCCGCGGTCCCGGCTCAGCTGGCGCACCGAAGGCAGCCGGGCTCCGGGCGCGAACACGCCGGCCCGGATCGACCCGGCCACCTCGGCGGCGAGCGCTTCGTAGCGCTTCATCCGTGCGCGCCGGTAAGCGGGGGCTGGCTGAACAGCGTCATCTGATCCGGTTTTTCCCGATTCGATTGATCCTGACGCATCTGCTCCGGTTTGCCCATACTGCCGCCACTTCCAGGAGGCCCCCCGTGAACGCCCAGGTCGAACTCAATCTGGCGATGATCCTGTTCCTGCCGTGGTTCGCGATCCTCGCCGTGCTTTTCTGGGTCTACCCGCGCGCGCCGCGCCATGGCGCCCGGCGGCTGTTCGATGCCGCCGCGCTGGCGCTGGCGACGGGCGCGGCGCTGCTGTCGACGTGGTGGAGCGTGCGCAACGCCGACCCGCAGCACGGCGCGATGTGGCGGCAGGTGCTCGCCAGCACGTTGTCCTATGGCGCGTTCCTCGGTGTGATCACGGCCGCCTGGTTCGGTCGCCGCCGCTGGCTGCGCGCGGCGAGCGCGTCGAAGGAGATCGCCCGATGAAGACACTGCTCGTCGTCGCCGCGCTGCTGGCGATCGTCTACAACCTCGGCGCCGGCCTGTACTACATGATCGTCGACAAGGGCACGACCAGCCGCACGGCGAACGCGCTGACGCGCCGCGTCGCGCTGTCGGTCGGCCTGATCCTGATCGTCGTCGCCGGCATCTTCACCGGCTGGATCGAGCCCCACGGCCCCAGTCCCTGACCGCGCGTCGCGCCGTTCCGGCGCGGCGTGCATGTCGCCGGCGCATCGGCGATGCTGCACGTCCCTCCCGCCTGCTCGTTTCCGGATGCGCCGACCAGCCCGTGTGTTCACCCGGATCCTCGCCGGGGTGGTGATCGTCGGCGTGATCGCGGCGGTAGCCGTGCTGCTCGGGTGGCGCGGCAGCCTCGCGACGCTCGACGGCGACCTTCGCCTGCCGGGGCTGTCGGCCCCGGCGACGATCGAGCGCGATGCGCTCGGCGTCGCCACGATCGACGCCGCGACCGAGGCCGACATGGCGCGTGCGCTCGGCTTCGTGCACGCCCAGGAGCGCTTCTTCGAGATGGACCTGCTGCGCCGCTCGGCCGCCGGCGAGCTGTCGGCGCTGTTCGGCGCGCGCGCGCTGGAGCGTGATCGCGAGATCCGCGTGCACCGGCTGCGCGCCCGGCTCGGCGAATCGCTGCCCGCGGTCGTCGGCGACCACCTGCCGGTGCTGGAGGCCTATCGCGACGGCGTCAATGCCGGCCTCGCCGGACTGGGCGCGACGCCGTGGCCCTACCTGCTGCTGCGCGCGGAACCCGAGCCGTGGACCGTCGAGGACTCGGCGCTGGTCGGCTACGCGATGTTCTTCGACCTGCAGGACGAGACCAACTCGCGCGAGCTGGCG
>CAMPHE010000023.1 GCA_946885815.1 uncultured Arenimonas sp. | reverse complement strand
AGATCCAGGTGGACGTCAACGAAGCGTTCATCGGCCGCGTCAAACCCGGCCAGAAAGTCGAGGCGGTGCTCAACGCCTACCCGGACTGGAAGATCCCGGCGGAAGTGATCGCGATCGTGCCCACCGCCGACCGCAGCAAGGCGACGGTGAAGGTGCGCATCGCCTTCCTGCAGAAGGACCCGCGGATCGTGCCCGACATGGGCGTGCGCGTGATGCGGCGCTGGCCGTCGCGCGCCGCATCACGCGCGGGCTGGCTGCCGGCGAAGCCGTGGTCCTCGCGCCGGCGCCCGAACTCGCCGACGGCGCCACCGTCGCCGTCGTCGGGTCGCCCGACGCGATCCGTTAAGCAACCCGACCCCATTCCCTGCCCCGGAGCCGCCATGTCCGACGCCCTCGTCCAGATCCGCCAGCTCGTGAAGCACTACACGCGCGGCAAGCAGACCGTGGAAGTGCTGCATGGCATCGACCTCGACATCCCGCGCGGGGATTTCGTCGCGCTGATGGGGCCGTCGGGCTCGGGCAAGACGACGCTGCTGAACCTGATCGGCGGGCTCGACACGCCGACGTCGGGCAGCGTGTCGGTCGACGGCCGTCGCATCGACCAGCTCTCCGGTGGCGAACTGGCGGCGTGGCGCGCGCACAACGTCGGCTTCGTGTTCCAGTTCTACAACCTGCTGCCGGTGCTCAGCGCGCAGAAGAACGTGGAGCTGCCGCTGCTGCTGGCGAAGATGGGCGGCGCCGAGCGCGCGCGCCGGGCGCAGGTGGCGCTGCAGCTGGTCGGCCTCGGCGACCGCGGCTCGCACAAGCCGAGCGAACTGTCCGGCGGCCAGGAGCAGCGCGTCGCGATCGCGCGCGCGCTGGTCACCGACCCGACGCTGCTGATCTGCGACGAGCCCACCGGCGACCTGGACCGCAAGACCGCCGACGAGATCCTGACGCTGCTGCAGGTGCTCAACCGCGAGCACGGCAAGACGATCATCATGGTGACGCACGATCCGAAGGCCGCCGACTTCGCCACGCACACGGTGAACCTCGACAAGGGCCTGCTCGCCGACGCCGTCGCGGCGCACTGAGGCCGCCCGCCATGACCCGCGCCGGCCTCGTCCTCGCCAACCTGTTCCATCGCAAGACCCGCACCGCGCTGACGCTGCTGTCGGTCGTGATGGCCTTCACCCTGTTCGGCCTGCTGCAGGCGGTGCTGGTGGTGTTCTCCAGCAGCGGCGAATTCGTCGGCACCACGCGGCTGGTGACCCAGTCGCGCGTGTCGTTCACCAATTCGCTGCCGATGCGGATGGTGCCCGAGATGGATGCGATCCCCGGCGTGAAGCGGGTGATGTGGTCGCAGTGGTTCGGCGGCGTCAACAAGGCCGACAACACCGAGATATTCACCTTCGCGGTGGATCCCGAGCGGCTGCACGACGTCTATCCCGAGTTCGTGATGCCGGAAGAACACTGGCAGGCGTTCGCGCGCACGCGCGACAGCATGATCGTCGGCAAGCTGGTCGCCGACCGGCTCGGCTGGAAGGTCGGCGACCGCGTGCCGCTGGCGTCGAACATCTTCCCGCAGAAGAACGGCAGCAAGGACTGGGATTTCGTGGTCGTGGGCATCTACGACGGCATCGACGAGCAGTGGCGTTCGCAGACCAACGGCCTGTACATCAACCACGCCTATTTCTCGGAAGCCTCGCAGTTCGGCGGCGGCCTCGCCGGCATGTTCACGCTGAGCATCCAGGACCCGGCGATGGCCGAGGCGGTGGCGCGCACGATCGACGAGCGCTTCGAGAACAGCGCCGACGAGACGCGCACGATGTCGGAGAAGGATTTCGCGGTGAACTTCTTCAAGCAGCTCGGCGACATCGGGCTGATGGTGCGCTGGATCCTGTTCGCGGTGTTCTTCACCCTGCTGCTGGTGGTCGGCAACACGATGGCGCAGAGCGTGCGCGAACGCGTGCCGCAGCTGGCGGTGCTCAAGACGCTGGGCTTCACCGACGGCGCCGTGGCCGGTTTCGTGCTGGCCGAGACGCTCGCGCTGTGCGCGATCGGCGGGCTGGTCGGGCTCGGGCTGGCGTGGTTCCTGAGCCTCGGCATCGCCCAGGCGGCCGGCGGGTTCCTGCCGCCGATCGTCGTCACCGCCCGGGTCTGGGCCGCGGGCGCGCTGGCGATCGTGCTGCTGAGCCTGGCCGTGGGACTGTTGCCGGCGCTGCGCGCGCGCCGGCTGCGCATCGTCGACGCGCTCGCCGGCCGCTGAGGAGCCCGCCATGTTCAAGCAGATTTTCGCGATCACCGGCATGAACCTGCGCAGCGTGCCCGAGCGCTGGGGCCCGTCGCTGGTCATCGTCATCGGTCTCGCCGGCGTGGTCGCGGTGTTCACCGCGCTGCTGGCGATGGCGCAGGGGTTCGCGTCGACGCTGCAGTCGGCCGGCCGCGCCGACAACGCGATCGTGCTGCGCGGGCAGTCCGGTGCCGAACTCAATTCCGGCTTCGGGCGCGATTCGATGGAGCTGATCACGCTCGGCCCCGGCATCCGCAAGGGGGCCGATGGCCGGCCGCTCGCCGCCGGCGAGATGATGGTGATCACCGAACTGCAGAAACAGGACGATCCCGATCCGAAGGCGGTCGCGAACGTCACGCTGCGCGGCGTGCAGCCGGCGTCGTTCGCGATCCGGCCGCAGCTGCAGGTGGTCGCCGGGCGCGCGTTCGAGCCCGGCAAGCGCGAGGTGATCATCGGCGCCGGCGTCGCGCGGCAGTTCGCCGGCACGGACCTCGGCGACACGCTGCGGATGCGCGGTTCGGACTGGACGGTGGTCGGCCATTTCGAGGCCGGCGACGCCAACGACAGCGAGATCTGGGTCGACCTCGAAACCGCCCAGTCGGCGTTCAACCGCAGCGGCGTCAGTTCGGTGCGGGTCGCGCTGGAATCGCCCGCGGCGATCGAGACGCTGCGCGCGGCGCTCGCCGCCGACCCGCGCCTCGCGGTCGACGTCACCGCCGAGCAGGCGTACTACAGCGCGCAGACGCGGGGCGTGCGGCAGACGATCGAGGCGCTGGCGTTCGCGGTCACCTTCATCATGGGGCTCGGCGCGATCTTCGCCGCGCTCAACACGATGTACGCGGCGGTGTCGGTGCGCACGCGCGAGATCGCGACGCTGCGCGCGATCGGTTTCGGCGGCTTCCCGGTGCTGGTGTCGGTGATGATCGAGGCGGTGCTGCTGGCGCTGGCCGGCGGCGCCATCGGCGCGGCGCTGGCCTACCTGCTGTTCAACGGGCTGTCGGTGTCGACGCTCAGCCAGGCGAGCTTCACCCAGGTCGTGTTCGCCTTCGAGGTGACGCCGTCGCTGGTGGCGACCGGGCTGGTCATCGCGGTCGTGATCGGCTTCATCGGCGGCCTGCTGCCGGCGGTGCGCGCGGCGCGGATGCAGGTGACGACGGCGCTGCGGACGCAGTAACCGGGCCGGCGCGCGATGTCCGCGTCCACCGTCGACCGCCGCGGGCTGGCCGCGGCGGTTTCCGCCTACGTCCTCTGGGGCGTGTTTCCGCTGTACTGGTACGCGCTGCGCGACGTGCCGTCCCTGCAGATCGTCGCGCACCGGATGGCGTGGTGCGCGGTGTTCGTCGTGGGCTGGCTGCTGGCGCGCGACGGCCTGGGCTGGCTGCGCGCGCTGAACGGCCGGACGCTGGCGCTGCTCGCGCTGACCAGCCTGCTGATCAGCGGCAACTGGGGCCTGTACATCTGGGCCGTGACGCACGGCCGCGTCGTCGAGGCGAGCCTCGGCTATTTCATCAACCCGCTCGTGAGCGTGCTGCTGGGCGTCGTGGTGCTGCGCGAGCGGCTCGCGGTGCCGCAGTGGACCGCGGTCGCGCTGGCGGCGGCCGGCGTGCTGTGGCTCGCGTTCCAGCACGGGGAGCCACCCTGGATCGCGCTGGCGCTGGCGTCGTCGTTCGCGGTGTATGGCGTGCTGCGGAAGGTCGCGGAAGTCGACGCGATCCCCGGGCTCGCCGTGGAAAGCCTGGTCCTGTTCCTGCCGGCCCTCGGCTGGCTGGCATGGGCGGAGGCGGGCGGTGTCGGCGCCTTCGGCCACGGCACGACGACGCGCGACGCGCTGCTGGTGTTCGCCGGCGCGGCCACGGCGGCGCCGCTCATCGGCTTCGCGTACGCGGCGCGCCGCATCCCCTATTCGCTGGTGGGCCTGCTGCAGTACATCGCGCCGACACTGCAGCTGCTGATCGGTGTCGCGCTGCTCGGCGAGGCGTTCGCCCCGACGCAGGCGGTCGGCTTCGCGTGCATCTGGGCCGGGCTGGCGCTGTATGCGCTCGATGGCTGGCGGCGCGCCGGACGCGCCGGATCGGCCGCCGAGCCTGAACACTGCGCGACCGAAGTCCCGCCCTGCGACGGGGCGACGCCCCCGAAGGGGGACTGATGGCCGCGTCGTTCACGGGCCGCATGGCTCAATTCCGGCCATGAACCTGCCGATCCACCTTCCGCTGGCCCTGTTCGCCGCGCTCGCGCTGGCGCCGGGTGCCGGGGCGGCTCCCGCGGCGGGCGGGAGCGACGTGCCGACGAGCGAGGCGCCCCGCGAAATCGCCGCGCTGCTGTCGCTGCTGCGGGTTTCGGACTGCCGGTTCGAGCGCAACGGCCGCTGGTACGACGGTGAGCGCGCCGCCGACCACCTGCAGCGCAAGCTCGACCATGCGGTCGGCCGGCGACAGCCGATCCCGAGCGCCGAAGCGTTCATCGCCGGCGCGGCGACGCGCAGCAGTTTCAGCGGCCGCGTCTATCACGTGCGCTGCGGCGACGCGCCGGTGGTCACGTCGGCCACGTGGTTCCATGCGCGACTGCGCGAACTGCGCTCGCACTGAAGGCGGCGGTGGCCGCTACTTCGGTCGGGCCTTCGCCCGCATCACGATGACCACGCCGGCGAGGATCACGGCCATCGCGCCGATGGCGTGCACGCCGAAACGCTCGTCCAGCAGCCACGCGCCGAGCAGCACCGCGATCGGCGGGTTCACGTACGCGTAGCTGGTCGCGAGCGCCGGCCGGACCTTGTCGAGCAGCCACACGTACGCGCTGAACGCGACGATCGAACCGAACAGCGCGAGGTAGGCCACGGCGAGCGTGGCGTCGAGCGGCGGCACGGCATCGATGCGTTCGCCGAGCACGACGCCGAGCAGCGTCATCGCGATGCCGCCGCAGACCATCTGCGCGGCGGTGCTCATGAACGGCGCCGCGAGGTCGCGGCCGCGACTCCATACCGAACCCCACGCCCACGCGATCGGCGCCGTGATCAGCGCCAGCATCCCCGGGACGCTCGCCCGCAGTTCGCTGCCGGCATTGAGCCAGATGACGCCGACGAACCCGATCGCGAGCCCCATCCATTCGCCGCGGCTCGGGTGCTGGCCGCGCAGCACGCCGAACAGCCCCGCCCACAACGGCATCGACGCAACCGCGATCGCCGCCAGCCCGGACGAGACCGTCTGCTCGGCGAAATTCACCATGCCGTTGCCGAGCACCAGCATGAACAGGCCCATCACCACGGCGTTCTTCCACTGCGCGCGCGTCGGCGCCGCATGCCCGCGCCAGCGCAGCACGCCGTAGAACAGCGCCGCGGCCACGAGGAAGCGCAGCCCGCCCATCAGGAACGGTGGATACCCCTGCAACCCGATGCGGATCGCGAGATACGTCGAACCCCAGACGAGATACACCGCCGCCAGCGCCGCCGCGACGGCCAGTGCACCCGGCTTCGTGCCTTCGTCGCTCATGGAAAGATCGACAGCCTGGTCACGACCGACACGACGGAACACGACACAACACGACGCAGACCGATCGATCGGCGTCGTTCGATACCGGCCCGACCCATTGGTTTCGCTCTTGACGTGTCATGTGGTGTTCGTCGTGTCTGTCGTGGCCAGGCTTCAACCGCGGGCGCCGGCTTCGCGCGCCAGCAGCTCGTGCTTGCGGGGCAGGCCCCAGCGGTAGCCGCCGAGGGTGCCGTCGCCGCGGACGACGCGGTGGCACGGCACCAGCACGGCGACGCGGTTGCCGGCGCAGGCGCGCGCGACCGCGCGGGCGCCGCGCGGCAACCCGAGTTCGTCGGCGAGCGCGGCGTAGCTGCGCGTCTGCCCGGGCGGGATGCGCATCAGCGCCTGCCAGACGCGGTGCTGGAACGCGGTGCCGACCAGTTCCACCGGCACCTGGCCTTCGCCGGCCGCGAGCGCGTCGGCGACGGCGCGGACGCGGGGGGCGAGGAATGCGTCGCGGCCGGCATCGACCCGCTGCAGCTCGGCTTTCGGGAATTCCTGCCGAAGCTGCGCCTGCAACCCGTCGCTGTCGTCGCCGAGCAGCACCGCGCAGACGCCGCGTTCGCTGGCGGCGACCAGCGCGACGCCGAGCGCCGTGTCGACCGTCGACCAGCGGATCTGCAGGCCGTCGCCGCCGCGCCGGTAAGCCAGCGGCGGCATGCCCAGCCGCGCCGCGCCGTCGGCATACACGCGGCTGGGCGAGCCGTAACCGGCTTCGTAGACCGCGCGCGTCACGGTGCCGTCGGGACGTGCCGCGGCCGGCGCCGCGCGCAGTTCGTGCTTGAACGTCGCCAACCGCCGCTGGGCGCGGTATTCGGCCGGGCTCAGCCCGAACGATTGCCGGAAGCGGCGCTGCAGATGCGTGGGGCTCAGGCCGACGGCGGCGCCGAGGGCGTCGAGGCCGAGGTCGCGCTCGTCGAGCAGGCGACGGGCGTGGTCGAGGCGGGGATCGAGAGTGTCCATGCGCTCAGGCTAGCCGGCGCGCGCGGCGCCGGCTATCCGCTTCTTGCGCGACGGATCATTCCGCCCAGACGGTGGGTTCGCGGGTGACCGGCAGCACCTGCGCGGTCAGCGTGCGGCTGTCGCTGAGCAGGTCCAGCGCGTCGGCGAGGATCGCCGCGGCCTCGCGCAGCAACGGGTCGGGACGGTTCTTCGCCGCTTCTTCCTCGGCCGTCTGCTGGGCGATGCTGCGCTCGTTCTCGGACAGCCCGTCGTCGGCGCGCGAGACCGGATCGACCGCGAGCCCGAGCTCGCGCCGCTCCAGGTCGCGGGCCTTGCGCTCGGCCTCGCGCTGGTCGCGTTCGGCGCGGCGGGTGGCTTCGTTGAGCGAGATCGTCTTCTTCTCGCGCTCGGCGCGGAAGCGGGCGACGTCCTCGGCCCACCACGAGAACTCCGGATCGTCGGCGACGCGCGCGTCGTGCTGCTTCTGCAGCTGCGCGCCGAACGCGGCGAAATTGCCGAATTCGCCGTGCGGCGCGCTGGCGATGCGCGTGGCGGGCAGCGCGTTGTCGTAGGTGCTCTCGCCGTATTCCGTCGCATCCAGGCTCACCGGGAACGACAGGTCGGGAACCACGCCCGCGTGCTGCGTGGTGCCGCCCTCGACGCGGAAGAACTGCGCGACCGTCAGCTTCACCTGGCCGAACTTCGTGTCGTCCTTGCGCGGGAAGCGGTCGAGGTCGATCAGGTTCTGCACCGTGCCCTTGCCGAACGTCGGCTCGCCGATGATCAGCCCGCGGCCGTAGTCCTGGATCGCCGCCGCGAAGATCTCCGACGCCGACGCCGAGCTGCGGTTGACCAGCACCGCGAGCGGACCGTCCCACGCGACGCCGGTGGCGTCGTCGCCTTCGACGCTGACGCGGCCGCCGGTCTCGCGCACCTGCACGACCGGGCCGGTGTCGATGAACAGGCCGGTGAGCTCGACCGCCTCGAGCAGCGAACCGCCGCCGTTGTCGCGCAGGTCGACGACCACGCCGTCGACCTTGGCGGCGCGCAGCTCGCGCAGCAGTCGCGCGACGTCGGCGGTGGCCGAGCGCGCTTCCGGATCGCCGCGGCGCCGGGCCTCGAAATCGAGATAGAACGTCGGCAGCTCGACGACGCCGATGCGGCGATCGCCGACGTCGATGATCCGCTTCTGCGCCGCCTGCTGTTCCAGCTTCACGGTGTCGCGGACGATCGCCAGCCGCGACGGCTTGGCGTCGACGCCGGCGTCGGCCGGCAGCACGTCCAGCCGCACCTTGGTGCCCTTCCTGCCGCGGATCAGCTCGACGACGTCGTCGACGCGCCAGCCGACCACGTCGACCATCGGGCCGCTCTCGCCCTGCCCGACCGCGACCACGCGATCACCGGGCTGCAGCTCGCCCGCCGTGCCGGCCGGGCCGCCCGGCACGATCGTGCGGATGACGACGAACTCCTCCTGCCGCTGCAGCACCGCGCCGATGCCTTCCAGCGACAGCCGCATCTGCATGTTGAAGTTCTCGGCGCTGCGCGGCGACATGTAGCTGGTGTGCGGATCGATCGACGACGCATACGCGTTCATGAACGTCTCGAACACGTCGTCGCCGCGCAGCTCGTGCACGCGCTCGCGCAGCCCGGCGTAGCGCTTGTCGAGCGTGGCGCGGATCTCCTTGTGGTCGCGGCCGGCGAGCCGCAGCCGCAGCGCGTCGTTCTTCACGTACTTGCGCCAGGCCTCGTCCAGCGCCGCGGCATCGGCCGCCCACGCGACGTCCTCGCGGCTGTAGGCCCACTGCTCGTCGGTGGAGAAATCGAACGGCTTGGCCAGCAGCCGGCGGGCGTGCGCGACGCGCTCGTCGACGCGCTGCACGTAGGTGGCGAAGATCTCGAACGCCGGGTCGAGGCGCTGGCCCTTGATCGCGTCGTCGTGGCGCAGCCGGTAGGCGTCGAAGCGGGCGATGTCGGCCTTCGTGAAGAACAGCTTCTGCGAATCGAGCGCCTCGAGATAGCGGCGGTGGATTTCGGCCGACAGCTTGTCGTCGAGCGGCTTGGCCCGGTAGACGTACTGGCTGTCGGACAGGATGCCGTACACCAGCCGCGCGGCGGCGGCCTGTTCCGCGTTCGGCTCGAAGCCGGCGGCGTCGGGCACCGACGTCGCGCCCGGCGCACCGCCGGACGACAGGGCGAGCACCAGCGGCAGCGCGGCGGTAAGGGCGATCAGCTTGGTCTTGAGCATGGGACGGCTTCCGGAAGCAGGGGGCCAGCATGTACCCGAATCATCGCGCAGGCGCGTGCCGGTAGTGATGGAGGCGGCGACGTCCCGATGGTACCCCCGGCGGCGTTCAGGCCGGCTCGGCGACATACCCCGCTTCAGCCGCCATTCGGTCCGCGTGGTACGACGACCGTACCATCGGGCCGGATGCGACATGCGTGAAGCCCAGCGCGAGGCCTTCGACCTCCAGCGCCTTGAATTCCTCGGGCGTCCAGTAGCGGATCACCGGGTGATGATGCGGCGTCGGCTGCAGGTACTGGCCGATCGTGACCATGTCGACCTCGTGCGCCCGCAGGTCGCGCAGCGCGCCGACCACCTGGTCCCACGTCTCGCCGAGCCCGAGCATGATTCCGGACTTGGTCGGCACGTCGGGGTGCTGCGCCTTGAACCGCCGCAGCAGCTGCAGCGACCAGTCGTAATCGGCACCCGGGCGCACGTTCGGATACAGCTCCCGCACCGTCTCGAGGTTGTGGTTGAACACGTCCGGCGGCGCCGTCGCGAGGATTTCCAGCGCGCGGTCCATGCGGCCCTTGCCGCGGAAATCGGGCGTGAGGATCTCGATCTTCAGCGACGGCGACGCGACGCGCGCGGCGCGGATGCAGTCGGCGAAGTGCTGCGCCCCCCCGTCGCGCAGGTCGTCGCGGTCGACCGACGTGATGACGACGTAACGCAGGCCCATGTCGGCGACGGTGCGCGCGAGGTTGCCGGGCTCGTCGGCGTCGGGCGGCTTCGGCCGGCCGTGGGCGACGTCGCAGAAGCTGCAGCGGCGCGTGCAGACCTCGCCCAGGATCATGAACGTGGCGGTGCCGTGGCTGAAGCACTCGTGGATGTTCGGGCAGCTGGCTTCCTCGCAGACCGTGACCAGCCGGTTCTCGCGCAGCTTGCCCTTCAGTTTCGCCACGGCGTTGCCCGCGGGGATGCGCACGCGGATCCACGACGGCTTGCGCAGCACGGGCGCCGATCCGTCGAACTTCACCGGACTGCGGCCGATCTTGTCGCCGCCGAGCTGCTTCTCGCCGGCGACGAGCGTCGACCCGAGCACCTGCAGCGGGATGGTCTTGGCGGCGGTTTCGCTCATGTCGGGATCGGTTCGGGCGTCTGCAGCAGGGGCGGCGCGGCGGCGGCGCGCGGGGCGAGGCCGAGGCGGCGGGACAGCGCCTGGACCAGGGCCGGTTTCACCGCGGCGAGGTCGCCGGGGCCGCCCAAGTCTACCATCGAGGTCACCGCCAACCCCCGGAAACCGCAGGGATTGATGCGCTCGAACGGGGAAAGGTCCATCGCGATATTGAAGGCCAGCCCGTGGAAGCTGCACCCGCGCCGCACGCGCAGCCCGAGCGCCATCACCTTCGCCCCGTCGACGTAGATGCCCGGCGCGCCGTCGCGGCGCTCGCCGGCGATCCCGTGGGTGGCGAGCACGTCGATCACCGCGCCTTCGATGCGGCAGACCAGGTCGCGCACGCCGACGCCGAGCCGGCGCAGGTCCACCAGCGGGTAGGCCACCAGCTGGCCGGGGCCGTGGTACGTCACCTGCCCGCCGCGGTCGACCTGCACGACCGGGATGTCGCCCGGCGCCAGCACGTGCTCCGGCTTGCCGGCCTGGCCGAGCGTGAACACCGGATCGTGCTCGACGAGCCACAGTTCGTCGGCGGTGTCCTCGCCGCGTGCATCGGTGAGCTGCTGCATCGCGCGCCAGACCGGCTCGTACGGCCGCCGGCCGAGGTCGCGCACGACCCATTCGCGATCGGTCACAGCGTCCACTTCACCGCGGGGTGTTCGCGCAGCGCGCCGTGCGCGGCGTCGTAATCCTCGCGCGAATGCGCTTCGAACACCGCGGTCACCGACACGTAGTTGCCCTTGCTCGAAGGCTTCTGCGTCGTGCGGTCGTGATAGACGGTGAGCCCCAGCGCCTCGAGCACCATCGGCACGACGACGTGCAGGTCGGCCTCGGCCGAGCCCATCGCGCTGATCTCGAACACGCCGGGGAACTGGAACCCGTGCGCGGGGTTGTCCGGGGGAGTGCTCATGGCGTCAGTCGGTTTCCCACCACTTCCAGAAGTCGTCGCTCATGCGCTTGAAGAAGCCGCCTTCCGGCACGGCCTCGAGCGCGACCAGCGGGCGTTCGGCGACCACCTTGCCGTCGAGCGACAGCCGCAGGGTGCCGATCTTCTGGCCCTTCTCGATCGGCGCGACCAGCTCGCCGGGCACGTCCATCGTCGGCTGCAGGTCGCCGTAGCGACCGCGGGGCAGCGTCACCAGCAGCGGTTCGACGACACCGAGCGCCACCGTGTCCTGTTCGCCGCGCCACAGCTTCTGGTCGGCGACCTTCGCGCCCGCGGCATACACGCTCTGGGTCTCGAAGAAGCGGAAACCCCAGTTCAGCAGGGCCAGGTTGCCTTCCTCGCGCAGGCGGAAGCCCTCGCTGCGGCTCGTGCTGTCGATGCCGAGCACGACCGAGATCAGCCGCTGGTCCTCGCGCTTGGCCGACGCCGCCAGGCAGTAGCCCGCGGCGGCGGTGTGGCCGGTCTTCAGGCCGTCGACGGTGGCGTCCTTCCACAGCAGCCCGTTGCGGTTCCACTGCTGGATGCCGCCGTAGGTGAACTCCTTGATGCTGTAGAGCGCGTAGTGCTCCGGGAACTGCGTGATCAGCGCGCGCGAGAGCAGGGCGACGTCGCGCGCGCTCATCACGTGGCCCTCGGCGGTGAGGCCGTGCGCGTTCTCGAAATGCGAATTCGTCATGCCGATCCGGGCCGCGTAGCGGTTCATCAGGTCGACGAACGCCGATTCGCTGCCGGCGACGTGTTCGGCGAGCGCGATCGCCGCGTCGTTGCCGGACTGGATGACGAGGCCGTGCAGCACGTCGTCGAGCTTCACCTCCGAGTTCACCTCGAGCGCGCTGTAGCTGCCGTCGGTGCCGGCGCCCCCGGATTTCCACGCGTTCTCGCTGATGCGCACCCGGTCGTCGGCGGCGATCTTGCCGTTCGCCATCTCGGCGGCGACGACGTACGACGTCATCACCTTCGTGAGGCTCGCCGGGTCGAGCGGCGCGTCGATGTTCTCGCCGGCCAGCACCTGCCCGCTCGCGTGATC
>CAMPHE010000022.1 GCA_946885815.1 uncultured Arenimonas sp. | reverse complement strand
ACATCACCGGCCGGCCGCTGAAGAAGAGCTTCATGCGCATGCCGATCGAGTTCGCCCGCATCAGTTCGCGTTTCAACCCGAACCGTCGCCACCCGGTGCTCGGCACGGTGCGCGCGCACAAGGGCGTGGATTACGCCGCCGGCACCGGCACCCCGATCATGGCCGCGGGCGACGCGCGCGTGTCGTTCGCCGGATGGCAGCGCGGCTACGGCCGCACGATCGTGCTCGACCACGGCCGCGGCATCACCACGCTGTACGGCCACATGTCGCGGCTGGGCAGCTACAAGGTCGGCCAGCGCGTGCAGCAGGGCAGCACGATCGGCTACGTCGGCGCCACCGGTCTCGCCAGCGGCCCGCACCTGCATTACGAATTCCGCGTCAACGGCGCGCACCGCGATCCGCTGACCGTGACGATGCCCAAGCCGGAACCGCTGGTCGGCGCCGAACTCGCCGCTTTCCGGGTGGCCACCGCCCCGGCGATGGCACAGCTGAAGGTCGTCGAAGGCATCCGCCTCGCGTCGCGCTGAGCCATGGCGCCGACGCGCCCGTCGCACCCCGAGCCCGCCGGCGACACCGGCGGGCTTTTTCTCGGCCTGATCTCGGGCACGAGCGTCGACGGCATCGACGCCGCGCTGGTCGCGTTCGACCCGCAGCCGCGCGTGCTGTTCGCGCGCACGTGGCCGATGCCCGGCGATCTGGCCGCCGACGTGCTCCGACTTTCGCAGGCCGAGGCGCGGGTCACGCTCGACGATGTCGGCCGGCTCGACACGCGGCTCGGCCACGCGTTCGCGGACGCCGCACGGAACACGCTCGAGGCCGCCGGCGTCGAGCATTCGCGCGTCGTCGCGATCGGGTCGCACGGGCAGACGCTGCGGCACGATCCCGAGGGCGCGGCACCGTTCTCGCAGCAGTTCGGCGACCCGAACGTGATCGCCGAAGCCACCGGCCTCACGACGGTCGCCGACTTCCGCCGCCGCGACGTGGCCGCCGGCGGCCACGGCGCGCCGCTGATGCCCGCATTCCACGCGGCGATGCTGGCCGACGCCGGCGAGGACCGCGCCGTGCTGAACCTCGGCGGCATCGCCAATCTGACGCTCCTGCCGCGCGACGGCACCGTGCGCGGTTTCGACACCGGGCCGGCGAACGCGCTGATGGACGCCTGGTGCCGCCTGCACCACGGGACCGCCTACGACAGCGGCGGCGCGTTCGCCGGATCCGGCACCGTCCAGCCGGCGCTGCTGGCGCGGCTGCACGACGACCCGTGGCTCGCGCTGCCCCCGCCGAAGAGCACCGGTCGCGACCATTTCCACCTCGACTGGCTGCGCGCGCGCCTCGGCGGCGAAGACCCCGCCGTCGCCGACGTGCAGGCGACGCTGTGCGAATTCACCGCCGCCACCGTCGCCGACGCGCTGCTCGCGACGCAGCCGCGCACGCGCCGGCTGTTCGTCTGCGGCGGCGGCGTGCACAACGCCACCCTGATGCGGCGCCTCGCCGCGCGACTCCCGGACCTCGTGGTCGACAGTACCGCCGAAGCCGGACTCGACCCCGATTTCGTCGAAGCCGCCGGTTTCGCGTGGCTCGCGCGGGAAACCCTCGCCGGGCGCGCCGGCAATCGTCCGTCGGTCACCGGCGCGCGCGGCCCCCGGATCCTCGGCGCGATCTATCCGGCCTGATCGTCGCCGTCGCGCGGCGTGCGGCGACGGTCTTCGCTGAGGCGGCGCTCGGGCCCGGCGTACGCGGGCGCGTCGTCCGGCAGCGAAGTCATCGCGGCCATCGCCTCGGCGAACGCCTTCGTCTCGTCGTCGTTCCACGCGCCGGTGAGCCGCGCGATGTCGCCGGGCACCGGTGCCGGTTCCGGTTCGACCAGGCCGAGCGCCTGCTTGAGCAGCAGCAGGATCACGTCGTTGAGCGGCCAGCCCTTCTGCCGCGCGATCTCCTTGATCCGCTCGGCCACCCGCTCGTCGATGTCGCGCAACAGGAAATCGGCCATGGCTGCTTCTCGCGACGAGCCGCGAGGTTAGCGCGCGCCCGGAGCAGCGGGAAGTGCGCGCCCGCGCGCGGCGTGGCGAGGGGCTTCGCGCACGAGCCACAGGCAGAGCAGGAACGCCGGCACGCCGGCCAGCGCCGTGGCGAGGAAGAACCACGCGTAGCCTTCCAGCAGGCCGCCGGACAGCGCCGTGAACCACTCGACGGCGACGCCCGACAAGCCCTTCAGCATCTTGCCCGGCAGCGCATAGAACGAACTGAGCAGCGCGTATTGCGTCGCGGTGTAACCGAGGCTCGTCAGGCTCGACATGTAGCCGACCAGCGCGACGCCGGCGAACCCGTTGCAGACATTGTCGATCGCCATCACCGCGGAGAACACGCCCGGGTCGCCGCCGTGCCATGCGAGGTAGGTGAACGCGATGTTCGACCCCGGCCCGAGCACGGCACCGAGCAGCAGCGTGCGCGTGAAGCCGTACCGCACCGCCATCAGGCCGGCCGCGGCGACGCCGACGATCGTCGCGACGAGCCCGATGCTGCCGCGCACGGCACCCACCGTTTCCTTGCCGATCGCCAGATCCGCGTAGAACGGGTTCGCCATCGGCCCCATCACGAAATCGGGCAGGCGGTAGAGACTGATCGCGACGAGCATCAGCAGCGCCCAGCGCCCGTGCTCGCGGAAGAACGCGACGAACGGGCCGAGGATCGCGTCGTAGAGCCCGCGCGCCGACGCCATCGGGGCCGACGCGATCGCTTTCGTGGCCACCGGTTCCTTCGCGAGGAAGGTCGCCGCGACGCCGACGCCCATCAGCAGCGCCATCGCCTCGTAGGACACCACCCAGCCGACGCGGGCCGCCAGGATCAGGATCAGCGCGTCGGTCACGAGCAGCGCGGCGCGATAGCCCAGCGTCGACGTGGCGATCAGCAGCGCCTGTTCCTCGTCGCTGGACGCGGCCTCGATGCGCCATGCGTCGATCACGATGTCCTGCGTCGCGGACGCGAACGCGACCACGAGCGCCATCGCCCCGAACACCGCGAGGTGGTTGAGCGCGAAACCGCCCAGCGACAGCACGCCCTCGCTCGGCTCGACCAGCGCCATGCCGACGAGCGCCAGCGCGACCACGGCCTGCGACAGCAGCATCCAGCCGCGACGGCGGCCCAGCCAGCGCCCCAGCAGCGGCGCGTCCACCTTGTCGACGAGCGGCGCCCAAAGGAATTTGAGCGAATAGGCGACGCCGACCCACGACAGGAATCCGATCGTCGACAGCTCGATCGCGTTCTCGCGCATCCAGAAGCCGAGCGTGTTGCCGACGAGGTAGATCGGGATGCCCGACGAGAAGCCGAGCATCAGCATCGCCAGCACCTTCGGGTCGCGGACGCTGCGCAGCACGTCGCGCCAGCCCGGCTTCGCCGCGCGCGCGGCCGCAGGGGCTTCAGCGGGGATAGTCATACTCGACCTCGTAAGGCGCATGGTCCGAGAACTTCGGCGTCGGATGGATCGCGCACGCCTTCAGCCGCTCGCGCATCGACGGCGTGACCACCTGGTAGTCGATCCGCCACCCGATGTTCTTCTCGCGCACGCCGAAGCGCTGGCTCCACCACGTGTAGTCCTCGCCTTCGGGGTTCAGGCAGCGGTAGGTGTCGACCCAGCCGCGCTGCTGGAACAGCAGATCCAGCCACGCGCGCTCTTCGGGCAGGCAGCCGGAATTCTTCAGGTTCGACGTCCAGTTCCGGATGTCGCGCCGCGTGTGCACGATGTTCCAGTCGCCGCAGATCACGTAGTCCCGGCCGCTGGCGAGACAGGCGTCGAACACCGGCGTCAGCCTGTCGATGCAGCGGTACTTGAACCCCTGCCGCTCCTCGCCCGACGAGCCGGACGGGAAATACATCGACACCACGCTCAGGTTGCCGAAACGCAGCTCCAGATAGCGGCCTTCCTCGTCGAAATCGTCCCAGCCGACGCCGGTGATCACTTCGTCGGGCTCGCGGCGCGTGTAGATGCCCACGCCGCTGTAACCCTTCTTCCTCGTCGCGTCGCGGAAGAACGCGGTGTAGCCGTCCGGCAGCATCGCCGGCACGCGCAGCTGGTGCTCCTGCGCCTTGGTTTCCTGGATGCAGATCAGGTCCGCATCGAGCCCCGGCACCCAGTCGAAGAAACCCTTGCTCGTGGCCGAGCGCAGTCCGTTGGCGTTGAAACTGACGATCTTCACGACGACATCCGCATGGCGATGGCGCAGGGTAACGGAATCGCTTCGGCCCGGTGTCGCCGTGCCGGCCCGGGCGGCGATGTTGCACAATCGCGGTCACGCCACCGCCGGACCGCCGCTCTGGACGACCATCGACACCGTTTCCTCGACCTCGCGATCGCCCGCGGCGTGCTGCGCTTCGGCGAATTCGAGCTGAAATCCGGCCGCACGAGCCCGTACTTCTTCAATGCCGGGCTGTTCGACACCGGCGCCGCGCTGGCGGAGCTCGGCGCGTGCTACGCCGAGGCGCTGGCGGCCGCCGGCCTGCCGTTCGACATGCTTTTCGGGCCGGCTTACAAGGGCATTCCGCTGGCGACGACACTCGCCGTCGAGCTCGCGCGCCGCGGCGTCGACGTGCCGGTGGCGTTCAACCGCAAGGAAGCCAAGGCCCATGGGGAGGGTGGCCTGCTGATCGGCGCGCCCGTCCGCGGCCGCGTCCTGATCGTCGACGACGTGATCACCGCGGGCACCGCGATCCGCGAATCGCTGCGGATCATCGCCGACGCCGGCGGGGAGGCCTGCGGCGTGCTGATCGCGCTCGACCGGCAGGAGCGCGGCCAGGCGGGTGCCCGCTCGGCCGCGCAGGAAGTGACGGCGGAGTTCGGATTGCCGGTGGTCGCGATCGCGGGACTCGACGACCTGCTCGCGCATGCCGACGAGCGGCCGGCGATCGCGATGCACAGGGCGGCGCTGGAAGCGTATCGTGCCCGCTATGGCCGCCAGGCCGACTGAAACGGAGTCGACGATGAAGCAGCTCATCCTCTCCCTCGCGATCATCGGCGCGCTGGTGGCGACCGGCGCCGCCGAGGCGCAGAAGGCGCCGACCAAGAAGCTCTACCGCTGGGTCGACAAGGACGGGAAAGTGCAGTTCAGCGATTCGCTGCCGCCCGAGGCCATCGACCAGGCGCGCACCGAGATGAGCAACACCGGGCGGGTCGTCGCCGACGTGGACCGCGCGCTGACGCCCGAGGAGCAGGCGGCCGCCGAACTGGCCGCGGCCGAGGCGGAGCGGCTCGAGGCCGAGGCCGAGCGCGTGCGCAAGTCCGAAGAGGCGATGCTGGCGTCGTTCCAGACCGAAGACGACCTGCGCCGCGCGCAGGACACCAAGGTGACGATGCTGCAGCAGACGCTCGAGGCGATCGAGGCGGCGATCTCCAGCCAGCGCTCCAGCCTCACCGCGCTGCTGTTGCAGGCGTCGGAAAACGAACTGGCCGGCAAGGCGGTGAACGCGGCCCAGGCGCAGACGATCGTCCAGCTGCACCGCGAAATCGGCAAGCAGCAGCAGATGCTGATCGTGAAGCAGGCGGAGCTGGTCGACGCGGACCGGCAGCTCGCCCACCTGCTCGAGCGTTTCCGCGAACTCAAGCGCGGCGACGCGCCGGGCGACACGCCGGCGCCGACCCCGGCGGCCGACGCGGAAGGCACGCCGCCCGCGGACGCGCCCGCCGTCGCGGGCTGAGGTCCGGCGCCGCCGTCAGAACGGCAGTTCGAGCGTCGGGTCGGTCGCCAGCAGCTGTTCGCGGAAGGCCGTCTTGATGCGCTCCAGCGCATCGGCGTCCTTCGCGTCGAAGCGCAGCACCAGCACCGGCGTCGTGTTCGACGCCCGCACCAGGCCCCAGCCGTCCGGCCAGTCGGCGCGCAGGCCGTCGATCGTGGCGATGCGCGCGCCTTCGAACTTCGCCGAGGCGAGGAAGCGTTCGATGAACGCGTACTGCTCGCCCTCCTCCACCTCGATCTTCAGCTCCGGCGTCGAGACGCCGCGCGGCAGCGTGTCGAACACTTCCTGCGGCGTCTCCGGACGCGACGACAGGATCTCGAGCAGCCGCGCGGCCGCGTACAGGCCGTCGTCGAAGCCGTACCAGCGCTCGCGGAAGAAGAAGTGGCCGCTCATCTCGCCGGCCAGCTCGGCTTCGGTTTCGCGCATCTTCGCCTTGATCAGCGAATGGCCGGTCTTCCACATCAGCGGGCTGCCGCCGTGGCGCAGGATGTGCATCGACAGGTGGCCGGTGCACTTCACGTCGTAGATCACGCAGGCGCCCGGGTTGCGTTCGAGCACGTCGGCCGCGAACAGCATCAGCAGCCGGTCCGGGTAGATCATCTCGCCGGTGCTGGTGACCACGCCCAGCCGGTCGCCGTCGCCGTCGAACGCCAGGCCGACGTCGGCCCCGGTGCGCTTCACGACGTTCATCAGGTCCTGCAGGTTGTGCGGGTCGCTCGGGTCGGGGTGGTGATGCGGGAAGGTGCCGTCGACCTCGCAGTACAGCGGTTCGACGTCGGCACCGATTTCCGTCAGCAGCCGCGGCGCGATGGCGCCGGCGATGCCGTTGCCGCAGTCGACGACGACCTTGAGCTTGCGTTCGATCTGGATGTCGCCGGCGATGCGGTCGACGTAGTCGCCGGTGATGTCGCGCTTGCTGACGATGCCCGGCGTCGGCGCGGTGTGCAGCCGGTTCTCGGCGATGCGCTCGTACAGCGCCTGGATCGCGTCGCCGGCGAGCGTCTCGCCCTCCACGACGATCTTGAAGCCGTTGTAGTCCGGCGGATTGTGGCTGCCGGTGACCGAGACGCACGAACCGGCGCGCAGGTGGTACGCGCCGAAATACGTGACCGGCGTCGGCGCCTCGCCGATGTCGATCACCTCGCGTCCCGCGAGGCGCAGGCCTTCGATCAGCGCGGCCGACATCGCCGGCGACGACAGCCGCCCGTCCCGACCGACGACGATGCCGCGCGCGCCCTGCTCGTGCATCAGCGAACCGATGGCGTGGCCGATCAGTCGCGCCGTGTCGGCGTCGAGCGTCTTGCCGACGATGCCGCGGATGTCGTACGCCCGGAAGATGCTGCGGTCGAGCACCGCCCTCGGGGCTTCCGCCGGCACGGCCGGAGCCAGCGCCACCTGCGGCACCGGTTCCCGCACGAGCTTGCCGCTGCGCTGCAGTTCGGCCAGCGTCATGTCGGCCTCGCCGGCGCCGTCGGCGGCCACCGGTGCGGCCCGGCGGGCGCGCAGCCGCGGTGCCAGCAGCAGGCCGATCGCGGCCAGCACGCACAGCCCGGCCACGCCGTAATTGCCGGTCGCGCCGAGCGCACCGGCGGGCATCGGCGCGGTCGCGACCACGCGCAGCCGGCTGCCCGGCACCTTCGCGGCACCGTGTTCGGCCGAGCCCGCCAGCGCCTCGTCGCCGCTGGCGACGACGTTGTGCTGCCCCTGCCGCAGCGCGATGTAACCCGCCGGCAGCGACACCTCCCGCACCGGCGCGGTGACGAGATCGATGGGCAACCGCACGTAGACCAGCTTCACGACGCGGCCGTCGGCGATCACCGGCGCGGCGACGCCGAGCTTCGGCCCGCCACCGTCATGGATCACCGCGGCCTCGGCGGCATTGTGCTGGAGCGCGTCCTCCAGCAGGCCGATCTTGCCGAAGCCGAACGCCTTCGGGTCGGCGTACGCCGCGTCGAGCCCGGCCTCGTGCCACTCGAGCGCCTCCACGCCCTCCCAGCCCTTGGTGACGAGTTCGCGCGCGGATTCCAGATCGTCGCGCTGCAGCGCGGTGCCCAGCGCGATGCGGACGCGCGTCGCCTCGAGGCGGGCGGTCGCCTCCGCGATCGTGTCGCCGATCTCCGTGGCGACCGCGGCGCGCGCGCTCGCGGCGGTGCCGACGAGCCGGTCGGCCTGCGCCGCCTGCCAACCCGACCAGCCGAACCACACCGCGGCGAGCAGCAGCAGCACGGCCGGTACGAGCAGAGGCCCGGTGGATTTCAGCGACGCCGACAAAGATTTCATGCTTCCCCCTGTTCCGGGCGGCGAGGCCGTCCCGCTCAGCGCACGCCGGTATGGCCGAAGCCACCCTGCCCGCGCGCGCTGTCCTCGAACGCCTCCACCTCGACCAGTGCCGCCCTGACCACGGGCAGGAACACCAGCTGGGCGACGCGGTCCCCCGGCGCGATGGTGACGGGTAAACGGCCCCGATTCCAGAGGCTCACCATCAGCGGTCCCTGGTAATCGGCGTCGATCAGTCCGACCAGATTGCCCATCACCAGTCCCTGCTTGTGCCCGAGGCCGGAGCGCGGAACGATCACCGCGCACAGCGCCGGGTCGCCGATGTGGATGGCGAGCCCGGTCGGCACCAGCTGCGCGTCGCCGGGCTCGAGCGTGAGCGCCTGCTCGACCATCGCCCGCAGATCCATGCCGGCCGACTGCGCGGTGGCGTAGTCGGGGAGCGGGAAGTCGCGACCCAGCCGCGCGTCGAGGCGGCGGAAGCGGACGTCGCGGTTCACGTGCCGGCTCCGAGGCGTGCGGCCACCAGCGCCATCAGCGCGTCGGCCACCTGCGTCTTCGGCCCGTGCGCAATCTCGTGGCGCCCGTCGCGCGAAAAGACCGCGAGCGCGTTGTCGTCGCCTTCGAACCCCTGCCCGGCACGGGCGACGTCGTTCGCGGCGATCAGGTCCACGCCCTTGCGCGCCAGCTTCTCGCGCGCATGCGCCTCCAGCGCCTCCGTCTCCGCCGCGAACCCCACCACGACGGGCGGCCGCGACGGATGCGCGGCGACCTCGGCGAGGATGTCGGGCGTACGTACGAGCTCCAGCACCAGCACTTCTCCCGTCTTCTTGATCTTCTGCGCCGCCACCTGCGCCGGCGCGTAGTCGGCGACCGCGGCGGCGCCCACGTAGACGGCCTGCCCGGGCAGCGCCGCGAGCACCGCGTCGCGCATCTGCGCCGCGCCGCGCACGTCGATGCGGCGCACGCCCGGCGGGGTCGGCAGCGCCACCGGGCCGGCGACCAGCGTCACCGTGGCGCCCAGCGCGCGCGCCGCCGCGGCGACCGCGAAGCCCATCTTCCCGGAGCTGCGATTGCCCAGGTAGCGCACCGGGTCGATGTCCTCGTACGTCGGCCCGGCGCTCACCAGCACCGCACGGCCGGCCAGCGGGCCCGGCACGGTCCCGGCCAGCAGCGCGTCGACGAGCTGCAGGGGCTCGAGCATCCGGCCGAAGCCGGTTTCACCGCACGCCTGGTCACCGGCGGCCGGACCGAACACGTCGACCCCGCGTGCGCGCAGCGTCGCGACGTTCGCGCGCGTCGCCGGATGCGCCCACATCACCCGGTTCATCGCCGGCGCGATCGCCACCGGCGCTTCGGTCGCGAGGCACAGCGTCGACAGCAGGTCGTTCGCACGCCCCTGCGCGAGCCGCGCGATCAGGTTCGCGCTCGCCGGTGCGACCAGCACGCGCGTCGCCCAGCGGGCGAGTTCGATATGCCCCATCGCCGCTTCGGCGGCCTCGTCCCACAGCGAACTGCGCACGGGGTGGCCCGACAGCGCCTGGAAGGTGGTCGCACCGACGAAATGAAGCGCCGAGGCCGTCATCACCACGCGCACCTCCGCGCCGGCGTCGCGCAGCCGGCGGACGAGGTCGGCGGACTTGTAGGCCGCGATGCCGCCGCTGACACCCAGCAGGATGCGTTGTCCGAACAGTCCGCCCACCGTTTTTCCCTACGCGTGCGTTCGCGCCCAGCTTACCCGATGGCCGGAAACCGCCCGCTGCGCGCCGGCGCCGGCGCCGGCATCGTCGCTCCATGCACATCCGCGACTGGCCCGAAGGTGAACGACCCCGCGAGAAGCTGCTGGCACGGGGCGCCGCGCAGCTGTCGGACGCGGAGCTGCTGGCGGTGTTCCTCGGCTCCGGCACGCGCGGGCTGACCGCGGTCGACCTCGGTCGCCGGTTGCTGGACGCCAGCGGCAACCTGCGCGCGCTGCTCGACCTCGCGCCCGTGTCGCTCGCCGCGCTGGCCGGCGTCGGCCCGGCCCGCGCGGCCCTGCTGGCGGGCGCGCTGGAGCTGGGCACCCGCCATCTCGCGCAGGGCCTCGCTCGCGGCGAAGCGCTGACCGACCCCGGCCGCGCCGGCGAATACCTGGCGCGCCGGCTCCGGGCGCTGCCGCACGAAGTGTTCGCCTGCCTGTTCCTCGACACGCGGCACCGGGTGATCGCGTTCGAGGAGCTGTTCCGGGGCACGCTCGACGGCGCCGAGGTGCACCCGCGCGAGGTGGTGCAGCGCTGCCTCGCGCACAACGCGGCGGCGGTGATCCTCGGGCACAACCACCCGTCCGGCAGCGCCGAACCGAGCACGGCCGACCGCGCGGTCACCAGCCGGCTGAAGCAGGCGCTGGCGCTCGTCGACGTGCGGCTGCTCGACCACTTCGTGATCGGGGACGGCGCGCCGTGTTCGATGGCCCGATTGGGGGCGGTCTGACCCCGACGGCCGGCATGGCGGGGGCTGCCTTCACCCTGCGTATACTCCGGCAGCGGCGGGCCGCCGCGTGGGGAGCGCGTCGTGATCCTGGGGTATTCGTCGCTGTATCCGGCCGACGAGGTCGAGAAGGCACTGCCCGATGCCGCCGCCGCACGGGCGCTGGTCGAAGCCCGGCGTCCGGACGTGGCCCCGCGCCTGGAAGCGATGGTCGCGCGCGCGACCGCCGGTGCGGGGTCGCCCCGCCACCTCGATGCCGCGCTGCTGGGGCTCGCCCGGCTCGGCCTGCGGCATGGCGCCTTCGGCGCCGACCCGCACGACTACCACAACGAGGAACATGTGCTGGAGCTCGGCGAGCGCCGGCTCGCGCAGCTGATGGACACCCTCGGCGACGCGACGCTGCCGCCCGACGACTGGCTGGCGCTGCTGCTGTTCGCCGCCTGCCACGACCTGCGCCAGCGCGAAACCTTCGACATTCCGGGGCCGGTCGGCGGCAACGAGGCGGCGAGCATCGCCGAATGCTTTCGCATCCTCGGTGCCTGCGGCTTCGCTCCGCAGGCCGACCGCGACCTGTACGTCGCGATGGAACTCATGATCGCCGGCAGCACGTTCGACGCGCGGCCCCTGCCGCATCCGGACGTCGAGGAGCTGCCGACGGCCGGCGGCGGGTCCCTCGCCCGCGGTCTGGGCCTGTGGCTGGACGGCGAACGACCGGAGTGGCGCGAGGACGAGGACGCCCGCCGCGGCGAGCGGCTGGCGCGGCTGGCGGCCGACCTCGACACGGCGAACGTCGGCGAGCCGTTCCCGCTGCTGGCCGAAAGCGCGATGCGCCTGTGCCGCGAGCGCGAGCGCCGCGCCGGCCGGTCCCTCGACCGCGCCGCCAGCGCCCCGACCTGCCTGAGCTTCCTCAGCCGCGGCCAGACCCATTACTTCTTCGACCTGCACCGCTTCTGTTCCCGCGAGGGCGAACGGGCGTTCGGGCCGCAGAAGGCGATCAACGGCCCGCGCGTGCGGCGCATCAGCCAGCGGCTGCTGCAGCGTTTCGAGGACCAGGCCCCGCCGCGCGGCACCGCGGTGCTGAAGGCCTTCGCCGAGCTGTGCGCGCAGGACGAATGAGAGCCAAAAAAAGACCGACCCGAAGGTCGGTCGCTGCCCCGGATCCCGGTCTGTTCGACGGGCCGAAAAAAGTGGCGAGAGAGCACGGTGTCCGTCCGTGTGAGGGGGATTGTCCACGCCGCCGGTGACAGCCGGATGACGGAAGGACGCCGCCGCAGGGCTACAATGCGCGGCTTCGATACGCGGAATACGACCCGGTGAAAGACCATCTTCGCGAGCTGGTGGCGCAGTCCCTGCTGGACCTGCGGCGTCACGGCCGCCTGCCCCAGGACCTGGCGACGCCCGATTTCGTGATCGAGCGCACCCGCTCGCGCGAGCACGGCGACTACGCGACCAACGTCGCGCTGCTGCTGGCGAAGGCGGCCGGGCTCAAGCCGCGCGATCTCGCCGAGCAGCTCGTCGCGACGCTGCCGGCCTCGCAGCACGTCGAGCGCGTGGCCGTCGCCGGCCCCGGTTTCATCAACTTCACCCTCGCCCGCGGCTGCCGGCTGAGCACGGTGCGGCGGGTGTTCGAGGCCGGGCGCGACTACGGCCGCCAGCCGTCGGGCAGCCGCGGGCCGGTCACGGTGGAGTTCGTGTCGGCCAACCCGAACGGCCCGCTGCATGTCGGCCATGGCCGCGGCGCGGCGTACGGCGCCAGCGTCGCGAACCTGCTCGACGCGGCCGGCTACCGGGTGCAGAAGGAGTACTACGTCAACGACGCCGGGCGGCAGATGGACATCCTCGCGGTGTCGGTCTGGCTGCGCTACCACGAACTCGGTGGCGTGCAGGTCCGCTTCCCGGACAACGGCTACAAGGGCGACTACGTCGTCGACATCGCCCGCG
>CAMPHE010000021.1 GCA_946885815.1 uncultured Arenimonas sp. | reverse complement strand
AGGCGCAGGTCGGTCGTGACCACCGCCGGCAGGTCGACCGCCAGCGTCTCGAGGCCCGCATCGACCTCGCGCACCACGGTGGCGACGCCGTCGGCGATGTCGAGCTTCGACGCGAACGTCGCCTGCGGGCGGCCCCACAGCGTCGCCAGCATCTGGCCGGTCTGGTTCGCGTCGTCGTCGATGGCCTGCTTGCCGAGCAGCACGAGCTGCGGCTGTTCCTTCTCGACGAGCTTCAGCAGCGCGCGCGCCGCGGTCAGCGGCTGCACCGGGCCGTCGGCGACGACGTGGATCGCACGGTTCGCGCCCATCGCCAGCCCGTTGCGCAGATGCGGCTGGGCATCGGCCGGGGCGATCGTGACGACGACCACCTCGGTCGCCACACCCTTGTCGCGCAGCCGCAGCGCTTCTTCCAGCGCGATGTCGTCGAACGGATTGGGAGAGAGCTTCACGCCGTCGGTGACGACGCCGGAGCCGTCGGGCTTGACCTGGATGCGGACGTTGTAGTCCACCACCCGCTTGTAACCGACCAGAATCTTCATGGGGTTCCCGTTGCTGAGGAGGCGGCCCGGGCGCGATGCGGCGAGGCGCTGCCATTCGCGGGCGGGCGGGCCGCGCATTTTAGCGGTTTTGACCGGGCGCGGGGCCGCTCCTGTAAACTCGCCCGTTTCCAACCTCGGCGGCTTCGCGGGGGCCGCCCGGGCGCATGACGTCGATCGCATGGTGAATCAATGAGTTGGCAGGGATGGCTGACCATCGTCGTGGTGCTGACGACGCTCGGGTTCCTGCTCTGGGAGCGGTACACGCCCGACAAGGTCCTGGCCGGGGCCGTGCTGGTGCTGATGGGCACCGGCATCCTCACGCCGGCACAGGCGCTCGGCGGATTCTGGAATTCCGGCGTGCTCACCGTCGCGGTGCTGTTCGTGCTCGTGGCCGCGCTCAAGACCACCGGTGCGATCCGCTGGATCGGCGCGCTGGTGATGGGGCCGCCGACCAGCGAGCTGCGCGCGCACCTGCGCCTGACGGGCATCACGGCGGCACTGAGCGCGTTCATCAACAACACGCCGGTGGTGGCGACGCTGATATCGGCCGTCGAGCACTGGAGCAAGGCCAGCGGCGTGCCGGCGTCCAAGCTGCTGCTGCCGATGAACTACGCGACGATCCTCGGCGGCACCTGCACGCTGATCGGAACCAGCACCAACCTCATCGTCGCCGGCCTCGTGGTCGCGCAGGGTCTGCCGGAACTTTCGATGTTCGATCCGCTGCTGCCGGGGCTGGCGGCGGCGGTGGCCGGCCTGCTGTTCATGAGCACCCTCGGCCGGCGGTTGCTTCCTTCCCGGCGTTCGGCGATCGACCAGGCCGCGGCGGACAGCCGCGAATACTCGGTGGAGATGCTGGTGGACCCCGAAGGCCGGCTGGTCGGGAAGACCGCCGACCAGGCCGGGCTGCGCCACCTGTCCGGCTCGTTCCTCGTGGAGCTGTCGCGCGAGCGCGAGCTGCTGGCGGCGGTCGATCCCGACACGCCGCTGCGCGCCGGCGACCGGCTGGTGTTCGTCGGCGTCACCGACGCCGTGCGCGAGCTGCGGCGCATCGAGGGCCTGCGTCCGGCCACCGACCAGGTGTTCAAGATCGACGGCGCCGAACGGCGCCGCAACCTGGTCGAGCTGGTGCTGTCGCGCTTCTCGCCGGCGATCGGCAAGAACCTGCGCGAGGCGCAGTTCCGCAATCACTACAACGCGGTCGTGATCGCGGTGTCGCGCCACGGGCAGCGGCTGCACCAGAAGCCGGGCGACGTGGTCATGCAGGCCGGCGACACGCTGCTGGTCGAAACGGCGCCCGACTTCATGGCGCGATGGGGAAACTCGCCCGATTTCCTCGTCGCCAGCCTGGTCGACGGCGAGCGCCCGGTCGACCGGCGCAAGGCGTCGATCGCGCTGGGCGTGATGTTGACGATGATCGTCGCCAACTCGCTGTTCAACGTGGACATCCTCTGGTCGGTGACGATCGCCGCGATCGTCGTCGTCGCCGCCCGCTGCGTCGGCCTCGCCGAGCTGCGGCGCAGCCTCGACCTGCGGTTGATCGCCGTCATCGCGCTGTCGTTCGCGCTGGGCCGGGCGGTGGACCAGACCGGCGTCGCGCAGGTGGTCGCCGGCCACATGACCGTGCTTTCGGGGGCCGATCCGTTCTGGACGCTGGTGTCGGTGTACGTGGCGGCGGTGCTGTTCACCGAACTGATCACCAACAACGCGGCCGCGATCCTGATGTTCCCGATCGGACTGAGCGCGGCCTCGCACCTGGGCGTCGACCCGATGCCGTTCATCATGGCGGTGATGATCGGC
Organism: uncultured Arenimonas sp.; assembly: GCA_946885815.1. The sequence continues at coordinate 10,162 of CAMPHE010000021.1, read as the reverse complement.
GCGTCGGCCGGGTTCATCACGCCGATCGGCTACCAGACCAACCTGATGGTCTACGGCCCGGGCGGCTACCGTTTCACCGACTACGTGCGCGTGGGCCTGCCGTTGTCGATCGTCGTCGGCATCGCCGTGCTGTGGACCATTCCCCGCGCATGGCCGTTCTGACGCTCCTTTCCGAATCGCGACACGCAGAAGCAGAGGCACACCGATGATCGACGAGCACCGACTCTCCCATCTCGACCGGCTCGAGGCCGAGAGCATCCACATCCTGCGCGAGGTCGCGTCCGAGTTCCGCAACCCGGTGATGCTCTATTCGGTCGGCAAGGACAGCTCGGTGCTGCTGCACCTGCTGCTGAAGGCCTTCCACCCGGCGAAGCCGCCGATCCCGCTGCTGCATGTCGACACCGGCTGGAAGTTCCGCGAGATGATCGCGTTCCGCGACCAGCGCGCGCGCGAAACCGGCGTCGAGCTGCGCACCCACACCAATCCCGACGGCGTCGCGCAGGGCATGGGTCCGATCAGCCACGGCGCGACGGTGCACACCGACGTGATGAAGACCCAGGGCCTGAAGCAGGCGCTGGACCTGCACCAGTTCGACGCCGCGATCGGCGGCGCGCGCCGCGACGAGGAGAAGTCGCGTGCGAAGGAGCGCGTGTTCTCGTTCCGCAGCGCGCAGCACCGCTGGGACCCGAAGAACCAGCGGCCGGAGCTCTGGGACGTCTACAACACCCGCATCCACAAGGGCGAGAGCGTGCGCGTGTTCCCGATCTCGAACTGGACCGAACTCGACGTCTGGCTGTACATCTTCCGCGAGAAGATCCCGGTGCCGACGCTGTATTTCGCCAAGGAACGGCCGGTCGTGGAGCGCGACGGCGCGCTGATCATGGTCGACGACGACCGCCTGCCGCTGCGCGACGGCGAAGTGCCGCAGATGCGCAAGGTGCGCTTCCGCACGCTCGGCTGCTACCCGCTGACCGGAGCGATCGAGTCCGACGCCGACACGCTCGAGGCGATCATCGCCGAGATGCTGGTCGCGACCACGTCCGAGCGCCAGGGGCGGGTGATCGACCACGACCCGTCGGCGTCGATGGAGAAGAAGAAGCAGGAGGGGTATTTCTGATGGGCACCGCTGACGATCGCATCGCGGCTGAAGCCGCTCCTACGGCCGCCGCGGGGCACGCCGCCGAGGTCGCCGCCTACCTGCAGCAGCACGAGACCAAGGGCCTGCTGCGCTTCATCACCTGCGGCAGCGTCGACGACGGCAAGAGCACGCTCATCGGCCGGCTGCTGCACGACACCAAGCTGCTGTTCGACGACCAGCTGGCCGCGCTCGAGAAGGACAGCGTCCGCCACGGCACGCAGGGCGACGAGATCGACTTCGCGCTGCTGGTCGACGGCCTGGCCGCCGAGCGCGAGCAGGGCATCACGATCGACGTCGCCTACCGCTACTTCAGCACGGACAAGCGCAAGTTCATCGTCGCCGACTGCCCGGGCCACGAGCAGTACACGCGCAACATGGCCACCGGCGCCTCCACCGCCGACCTGGCGATCGTGCTGGTCGACGCGCGCAAGGGACTGCTGACGCAGACGCGCCGCCACAGCTACATCGTCTCGCTGCTCGGCATCCGGCACGTGCTGCTGGCGGTGAACAAGATGGACCTGGTCGACTACGACCGGGCGGTGTTCGACGACATCGTCGCGGGCTACCGCGAGCTGGCCGCCTCCGTCGGCATCCCGTCGGTGCAGTGCATCCCGCTGTCGGCGCTGAAGGGCGACAACATGCTGGAGCGTTCCGCCGCGATGCCGTGGTACGACGGTCCGACGCTCCTCGACCACCTCGAATCGGTCGACGTCGACCGCGGCGCCGGCACGACCGCGATGCGCATGCCGGTGCAGTGGGTCTGCCGCCCGAACCACGAATTCCGCGGTTTCGCCGGCACGCTCGCCGCCGGCAGCGTCCGCCCGGGCGACGACGTCGTCGTGTTGCCGTCCGGTCGTCGCTCCAGGGTGGCGCGCATCGTCACGGCGGACGGCGACCTCGAGCAGGCCTTCCGCGGCCAGCCGGTCGTGCTGACGCTGGCCGACGAGATCGACGTGAGCCGTGGCGACGTCCTCGCCGCGGGCGACGCGCCGGCGGAAGTGGCCGACCAGTTCGCCGCGCACCTGCTCTGGATGAGCGATGCGCCGCTGCTCCCGGGCCGCCCCTACTGGCTGAAGATCGGTGCCCGCACCGTCAGTGCGCAGGTCACCGAGATCAAGCACAAGATCGACGTCAACACGCAGGCGCAGCTCGCCGCCAAGCACCTCGACCTCAACGAGGTCGCGTACTGCAACCTCAGCCTCGACCAGCCGATCGCCTTCGAGCCGTACGCGGAGAACCGGCAACTCGGCGCGTTCGTGCTGATCGACCGCCAGACCAACGCGACGGTCTGTGCCGGCACGCTCGACTTCGCGCTGCGCCGCGCCGCCAACATCCACTGGCAGCACCTGGAGGTGGACAAGGCCGCGCGCGCCCGCGCCAAGGGCCAGCAGCCGCGCTGCCTGTGGTTCACCGGCCTGTCGGGCGCCGGCAAGTCGACGATCGCCAACCTGGTCGACAAGCGCCTGCACGCGATGGGACTGCACACCTGCATCCTGGACGGCGACAACGTCCGCCACGGGCTCAACAAGGACCTGGGGTTCACCGACGAGGACCGCGTCGAGAACATCCGCCGCGTCGCCGAGGTCGCGCGGCTGATGACCGAAGCGGGCCTGATCGTGCTCGTGTCGTTCATCTCGCCGTTCCAGGCCGAGCGCCGGATGGCCCGCGAGATGTTCGCCGAAGGCGAGTTCCTGGAAGTGTTCGTCGACACGCCGCTGGCCGTCGCCGAGGAGCGCGACGTCAAGGGCCTGTACGCGAAGGCGCGCGCCGGCCGGATCAAGAACTTCACCGGCATCGACTCGCCGTACGAAGCCCCGGAAGCGGCCGAGATCCACCTCCGGGCGGACGTGCACTCGCCGCAGGAGCTGGCCGACAAGGTCGCCTCCATCCTGCTCGAGGGCCTGCGCTGACCGGTGCCATACTGCGGGTTCGTTCGCGACGGATGCCATGGCCGCCCCCGACGCCACCCAGCTCGCCCGTGACACGCTGCGCCGTATCTTCATCGGCGCCACGGTCACGGGCGTGCGTTTCGGCGTGCCGCAGCTGGAATTCGAAACGGCCGAGGTGCCCGGCGAGCCGTACGTGCAGCTGTTCGCGGAGTGGACGCTGCACGCCACGCGCCCCGAGTCCATCGCCGACGCCGCCGGCGCCGACGACGCCCAGGACGACCTGCTGAAGTCGGTCGCGCTGCGGCACAAGGTGGTCGAGGACGTCGAGGTGCTGGCGCCGTGGCCGCATCTGCTGCTCACGTTCGGCGACGGCTCGGTCCTGTGCGTGCAGGGACGGCACGAGGAGCACGAAGCGTGGATCGCCGGACTCAACTGCCCGTCCCCGGCCACCCGCGTGCAGGTCATCGCCGCCGCCGGCGGTGCGCTGGAGTTCCGCTTTCCGGGCGACGCGCCGGGCGGACCCGACGCGTGAGCCGGGCGGCCGGCCTCGCCGCCGCGACCCCGCTCGTCGCGCGCACGGTGCTCGACCTGCGCGCCGCGTCCGACAAATACGTCAGCCAGACGCTGCTGCTCGCGGCGGGGTGGCATCGGCATGCCGCCGCCGACGCCGCGCTGGAAGTGCACACCATCGGCGGCCGCGAGCCGGCGGTCGACGCGCTGCTGCGGGAGATCGGCGCCGGTGGCGACGTGATGCCTCCCGGGCGCAACGACGATTTCTCCCCGTCGAGCAACAAGATCGAGGCCGCCGGCGCCGATGCGAGAGGGCGCCGCGTGCTGCTGCTCGACAACGACGTGGTGATCCTCGGTCCGCTCGCCGGGCTCGCCGCGCTGCCGGCCGACGCGATCGCCGCCGCCGTGCCCGGGGTCGTCCGCGTGCGCGACGCGCAGTGGGCGAGCATCGCCGACGGATTGGGCCTGCCCCTGCTGCGCCGCCGCTGGACCCCGCTGAACCCGCGCGACGACACCGACACCGCCGACGACACCTCGTCGTGCGCCGCCGCACCCGAGCGCTGGCTCTACCTCAACAGCGGCGTGGTGCTGTTTCCCGCCGGGCTCGACCATCGCGCCACGTGGCTGGATCACCAGCGGCGCATCCGCGACCATTTCGCCGCGCACCCGCTCGGAGCCGGGCCGGTCACGTCCAGCGACCAGGCCGCGTTCGCGACCAGCATCGCCGCGCACGGCCGCTTCGCCTGGCTTCCGCTGCGTTTCAACTACCGCTTCGGCGCCTTCCGGCTCGGGCTGGAAACGGCCGAGCGCATCGCGATCGTGCACTGCACCGGCCATGTCGACGATGCCGGGCTGGCGGTGTCGGCGCGGATGGACGCCTACTGGGAGAAACACGTCTGGCCGAGGCTCGCACGCCTGTCGCCGGCCGTCGCCGACGACGAGAAGGCGCGGCGACGCGACATCGCCGCGACGGTACTCGCCGCGACCCGCGCGCTGGCGCGCGACTACGACCTCGACGCGCGACTGGCCGCGTACCGGCGGCGCCGCGGATGAGCGCGCCGCCGCCGCTCGTCCTGCTGCACGGCATGAAGCGCAGCGGCAACCACGCGCTGGTGAACTGGCTGCAGCCGATGCTGCGGGCCGCGTTCCACAACAACGCGATCCCGCTCGGACCGCTGCTGCGCGGGCGGCCGATGCCCGCGCCGCGGCCGTATCGCGAGTGGCTCGCCCGGCAGGCGCCGCCCGTGCCGTCGCGCGTGCTCGTGTCGCTGGAAGACCACGCGCTCGACACGAGTCCGTTCACGACGATCGACGCGCCGCTGACGCGCCTGCTGCTGGTGCGGATGCCGGACCAGCTGTTCGCGAGCCGCATCCGCAAGGCGTCGCGGGTCGACATGCCGGCGTATCCGCGCGAGGACGGGCCGGTGCTGCGGCGCGCGGTCGACCTGTGGAAGCAGCATGCACGGTGCCTGCTCGGCGACGCGACGCCGTATCCCGACCGCGTCGCGGTGCTGTTCGACCGCTGGTTCGTCGACGCCGGCTACCGCGCGGCGATCGCGGCGGCGCTCGGCCTGGCGTTCGACGACCGCGGCTTCGGGCGCGTCGGGGCGGAAGGCGGCGGCAGCTCGTTCGACGGCACGCGCTTCGACGGGCAACCGGCGCGGATGGCGGTGACCGATCGGGTCGGCGCGCTGTCGCCCGCCGAGCGCGCGCTGCTCGATGCGGTCTTCGAAGACCGGGAGCTGGGCGCGCTGCAGTCGGCGATCGCAGCCGCCGATCCCCCGGCGCTGCTGCGGGTCGCGTCGTCGCGCTGACCAGCGTGCTCAGCCGAGCAGGCGGCGCAGCACGTCGGCCAGCCGCCCGGCGCTGCCCGGGCCATACGCGAGGAACAGCGACGGTTCGGTCAGCTCCAGTTCCAGCAGCCGCGGCCCGGCCGCCGACGGCAGCAGGTCGACGCGCGCGTACGCCAGCGGCCCGAACGGAATCGCCGCGAGCACGTCGCGTGCCGTGGCCAGTTCGTCGTCGGACGGCGTGCGGGCGCCGATGCGTTCCGGCGCGAACAGCGCCGGCGTCGCCGCCTCGCCGCGGCGCAGCAGTGGCGCCTTGCGGATCGCGTGGCTGAAGGCGCCGTCGAAGAACATCAGCGCGGTCTCGCCGTGTTCGTCGACCGCGGCCAGATAGGGCTGTACCAGCACGTGCAGGCCGCGGTCGAGCAGCGCGCCGGCATGCGCGATCGCCGCGTCGCGCTCGGCGGCGACGAACCGGCGGCAGTCGCGCGAACCGGCGCCGACCGTCGGTTTGACGACGAATTCGTCGAAGGCCGGCAGCGACGACGGCTCGTCCCCGGGCGCGATGAAATGGCTGTCGATGACGGCCACGCCGGCCCGCGCGAGGTCGCCGAGGTAGCGTTTGTCGGTGTTCCATCGCACCACGTCGGGCGGATTGAGCAGCCGCGTCGCCGCCGCGACCCGGTCGCACCACGCCAGGAATCCGGGCAGCCGGTCGATGTAGTCCCAGGTGGAGCGCAGCAGCACCGCGTCGAAGCGCGACCAGCTCACCGTGGGGTCGTCCCACGCGAGCACCTGCGCGTCGATCCCGGCCTCGCCGCAGGCCGCCAGCAGCAGCGGCAGGTCGTCGTCGAGCGGGTAGGCGGCGATCGCGGTGGCGAGGGCGAGCTTGCGCATGCGGGCAGTGTCGGCGACCCGCCGCCCCTCGCCAAGCCTCCCCGGTGCCCGCTACGATTCGGCGGTCCCGTCTTCCGAACCAGGAGCTCCGATGAACCGCATGGTCCTGCCCGCGATGATCGCGGCCCTCCTGCTCGCCGGATGCGGGCGCGAGGAAGCCGTTCCCGCCACCGACGCGCCACCCGCCGCCGAGGCACCGGTCGCCGCCACGCCGGCCACACCGGCCGAGCCGGAACCCTCGCCCGACCTCGCCGACATCCGGATGCCGCTTGAGCTGCCGGAACCGGTGATCGACACCACGCCGGTCGACACCACCATCGCCCGCATCGACGCCAGCAACGCGGCGGACGAAAGCCGGCTGACCGGCCCGCTCGGCGACGAGTTCACGGCCGCGGACAGCATCTTCCTCGCGATCCATGCCAACGGCACCGCCGAGAAGTACACGATCTCGAGCAAGTGGTTCTATCCCGACGGCGAAGTGATCACCGAGAACAGCCAGATCGTCAACGGGGCCGGCCCGACAGCGACGATCTTCAGCATGAGCAAGCCCGACGGCTGGGAACCGGGGACCTACAAGGTCGAGTTCTCGATCAACGGCAAACTGCAGCAGACGAAGACCTTCACCGTCCGCTGATCCGCACCTCGCGGCCCCCGCGTCGCGCCGGTCAGGACGCGACGTGGTCGGCCGAGGCCTTCAGGAACGGGATCGCCGCGTCCTGCACTTCCCCCAGATAGATGGGGCGCGCCGTCGGCCGGCGGTAGCTGTCGCCGCGCAGCCGCCGGTACTCGGCGTGGAATTCCCGGTCCGGCCGCTGGCCGGCCGGCGGATTGGTCGACACGCCGCCATGGACCTGGTGGAAGCAGCCTTCCGACACCAGCATCACCAGCTGCGTTCCGGGCGCATCGCAGGCGCGACGGAAGAAGTCCGGATTCACCAGCCCGCCGCCGCGGGAGCGGAAGGCGGTGTCGAAGCCGCCGAGTTCGTCGAACATCGCCCGGGTCACGGTGATGCAGTTGCTCTCCGAGGGCGGCGTGAACCAGCCGCCCGCCGACGCGTTCGCGAAGCACGAGATGTTGAACAGGCGATAGCCGTCCCGTTCCCAGCCGCTGCCCGCGAGCAGCGCGTCCTCGACGGCCTGGTCGTAGCCCGCGAGCGTCGAATCGCGCTGGGACATGGGCCCGAGGTGGTAGCCGAGCGCGGCGACGACGGGCCGCGGCGACAGCCGGCACCCGAGGGCGGTGTAGCGGACGATCCCGGGCGACAGGATCCGCGCGCCGTCGACGCAGACGGTGATGTAGTCGCCGCGCGCCATCGCCGCGGCGCGGTTCACCGCTTCGGCGGGCGACACCGATTCGGTCTCGTGCCGCAGGTAACGGAATTCCGGGCCGAACGCCTCGACTTCGGCCGGGTCGAGCGGGGCGCTGGAACGGCTGTCGACCGCGATGACCTCGTAGTCGATGGCCTCCACGCCGCGCTGGTACGCGCGGCTCAGCGACAGCAGCGTGCGCGGCGCTTCCCGCCGCATCTGGTGGAAGACGACGATGATCGACAGCATCGGCCGGCCTTCCCCGTTGGAGCGTGGCGCCTCAACCAGCATGGGCCGCCGCCTGCTCCAGCGCGTCGTGGAGGCGCAGCGCGTCGTCCGGCGCGCGGAATGCTTCCGCATCGTCCGCGCTGCGCAGCGCCGTCTCGAACCAGGCGCCGCCCGCCGGCGCGCCGCGGAGCCCGAGTCCGGCGACGATGGCTTCGACGCGATGCCGGTACTCGTCCGGCGACCGGTCGAAGCTGACGAGCGGGAAGGGCGACCGCGCATGTTCGCGCAGCAGGCGCGCGTTGTACGCGGTCCACAGCGCGAACGCCGCCTCCGGCGCGAAGCCGCTGCGGGCGTGCAGCGAGCGTGCCACCTGCGCCGGATGGCGGAACGACCCGACGAGGCGCGCCGCCGGCAGGCGCTCGCGCCAGAAAGGCAATGTCAGCAGCGTGCGCGGGTCCTTGAAGCCCCACGCGCCGTCGGACGCGCGTTCGAGCGACGCGACGATGTCGTCGCGCGCGGCAGCGTCGTCCGGCGTCCACGCCAGTGTCGCCGGCGGCCGGTTCCACGCGCCGCCGCTGCGCGCGAGCACGGCGTCATTGAGCTGCATGATTTCCAGCTTCTCGCGATTGCCGCGGCGATTGTGCGGATTGGATTCCTGCACCTCGCCCAGATGCAGGCCGGCCTGCTGGAGGCTGCCCGCGAGGCAGCTCGTGCCGCTGCGATGCATCCCGAGCACGATCACCGCGCGGGCCCCGCGCCCGGCGGAGCCCGCGGCCGGTTCATGGCCGTGCGGGTCGTGCATCGTGATTTCCCCTTGGCATACTGCGGTCCGGCGCGGGCGCCGGCTCGCCATCATTCCAAAAGAATGCGTCACCGTCACGGGGGAACGATGCAACCAGCCACGATGCACGCCGCCGTGAGCATGGATCCGGCCGTCGCCGTGGGGGGCGTCGGCGGCAGCGGGACGCGGCTGATCGCCACGCTGCTGCAGGAGCTCGGCGTGCGCATCGGCGAGGAATGCCACACGCGCGCACGCGATGCGCTGTGGTTCTCCCTGCTCTTCAAACGCGTCGAGATCCTCGACGCGGACGACGCGACGTTCGACCGGATGACGCGCGCGCTCGTGCAGGCGCTCACCGGTGGCCAGCCGCTGTCGGCACAGGCCGAGGCGGAAGTCCGCGCGCTCGCCGACGCGCCGCGGATGCACCACGACCCCGGGCAGCTCGCGCAGATCGCCGACACGCTCGTCGACGCCGCGGCACGGCCGCCGCACGGCGGCGCGTGGGGCTGGAAGGAACCCAACACGCATGTGGTGATCGAACGGCTGGTGCCGCGCCTGCCGCGGCTGCGCTACCTCCACGTGGTGCGCAACGGACTCGACATGGCCTTCAGCGGCAACCAGCGCCAGCGCGATCTGTGGGGTCCGTCGGTGTTCGGGCGCGGCGGGGAGAAGACGCCGCGCGATTCGCTCGCGTACTGGTGCGACGTGCATCGCCGCGTCGCGGCGTTCGGCGAGTCGATGGGCGACCGGTTCCTGTGGCTCGATTACGACGGGCTGTGCCGCGATCCGGACACGGGACTCGCGGCGCTGGCGGACTTCCTGCGCGTGCCGCGCGCGCGGATGCTGGCGCTGCGTCCGCTGGTCGCGGTGCAGGAAACCGCCGGCCGTGGCCGCGGCATGCCGCTCGACGCGTTCGCCGAAGCCGACCTGGACTACCTGCGCCGGCTCGGCCATCTCGACTGAACGCGGCGACGCTCAGAGGTTGCGGTAGTTCGGCCCGGCGCCGCCCTCGGGCGTCACCCAGTCGATGATCTGGTAAGGGTCCTTGATGTCGCAGGTCTTGCAGTGCACGCAGTTGGCCGCGTTGATCTGCAGTCGCTTGCCGGTCGGGTGCGACGGTTCCGGCACGATCTCGTAGACCGCCGCCGGGCAGAAGCGGGTGCACGGGTTGCCGTATTCCTCGGCGCAGCGCGTGACGCAGACCTCCGGATCCAGCACGTGCAGGTGCACCGGCTGGTCCTCGTCGTGCTCGGTGGCCGCGTAGTACACGCCGGCGAGGCGGTCGCGCGGCGGCAGCGTGCGCTCGACGTAGTCGCGCTTCGGCGATTCCTGCGCGTCGAGCTTTTGCAGCGCGCTCCAGTCGTCCTTCGACTTCAGCGTCCACGGCGAATGGCCGGCGACGAGCGTTTCCCACGCCGAGTTCAGCACGCCGAACCACAGGCCCTTCTTGAACCCGGGCTTGATGTTGCGGACCTTGCGCAGCTCGGCCATCGCCGGCGACGCGCGCAGCCTGGCGTCGAAGCCGGCGCTGTCGAGCGCGCCGTCGCCGGCCTGCTGCGCGGCGATGTGTTCGGCCGCGAGCATGCCGCTGCGGATCGCCTGGTGCGTGCCCTTGATCTTCGGCA
>CAMPHE010000020.1 GCA_946885815.1 uncultured Arenimonas sp. | reverse complement strand
AAACGCGTCAGCCCTTCACCAGCGCGCAGCCACGCCGTCGTCGAGAAGCAGGGGCTGCGCGCCGGACGACGCGGCGACGAGAAGAGCGGCGAATGCCGCCGCGAACCGGCCGAAGATCGAGCGTGGGCGCATGTGGACTCCGATCGGCCGGTGATCGCCCGACCCGAACGGACGCTGCCGCTTCAGTCGCGGGCCGCCCATGCGCGTTCTTCGTCATGCTCCGCATCCGCACGACTCTGCACGAACTCCGGGAAGGTTTCGGCCAGCGGCGTCGCCTCGGGCAGGATGTAGAACACCCCGCCCCGCTCGAATGTCGACTGCATCACCTGCGCGTAGAACCCCGGCTCGACGTTGATGCAGCCATGCGTGATGCGGTTGTCGTCGGGCTGTGGCGATTCGAGGCGTTCGACGCGCCGCTCGGCCGGGACGCCGGTGGCGGTCGGGTGGATCGAGACCGCGGAATCGTAGTCCACCCACAGCACGCGCCCGGCGTCGAGCGACGGCCCGAAACCGCCGACGAAGCGACCTGCCGGCGTCGTGCGGTCGCGGTCCGGGATCTCGCGAAGCGCGAGGCCGGCGACGCCGGGTGCGATGTGATCGCCGGCCGCCGATCCCAGCAGCCCGGGCGCGGCGCCGCGAAGCCGTCCGTCGGCTTCGAACACCAGCACCTGCGCCGCGGCCTTGTCGATGATCGCGAACGGATAACCCTGGCTGTCCCGGGTCGCCACGACCCAACCGGCGAGCTCGACCACGGTGTCGGACACGTCCTGGTCCGGCGGAAGCAGATCGACGGCATACGTCGGCGGCGGGTCCGCCTGTTTCGCGCTGGCCGCGCCCGCACCGACGCAGGCCATCAGTGCGAGCGCGGCCAGAACGGCCCGGGGACCCGGATGAAGGGTCATGCCGATGACACGCACCTCAGCCGCGGGGATTGCGGCCCGGATACGTCTCGAGCTGCTGGACGCGGCCTTCGAGCGTGTCGAGACGCTGGTTGGCGCGACGCGCTTCCGCGGCGGCGGCCTCGGCACTCTGGGCCGCGCTCTGCACGCGGGAGTCGATCGCGTCGAGGCGGGAGTTGATGGTGGCGAAATCGTCGCCGTAGGTGGCGCAGCCGGACATGGCGAGCGCGGCGATGCCGGCAGTGAGGAGGCGGGCGGACTTCGGGAACATGTTTTTTCTCCTTCGGGTTGGTTGGAGTTCGTTTCCCCTCCTTTCAGTTGACGGCGCTCAGCGTCTATTCATCGTGAACAGACGGGCACCTGGCGTGACGTACGCATCAAATCCGGCCAGCGACGAGCAGCGGCAGCCGCTGTATCGCCCGGATCGCTGCGCCGCGCAGGTCCGACGCGATCGACGTAGGATCGACCGGCCGCATCCCCGGCGTCGTCGATCCCGGAGCCTCCATGACCCGCCTGCTCGCCGTTTCCGTCCTCGCGCTCGCGGTGGCTGCCGCCTGCGCACCGATCACGCCGGTCGCGACGCCCGCCGCCACCCCCGACACCGCGACCGTCGCGCCCGCACAGAGCGAGGACGCGCGGCTGCATGCGTGGTTCGAGCGGATGTACGAGGAGGACCTGCAGCGCAGTCCGATCACGCTGACGTTCCAGGGACGCAAGGACCGCTACGACGAGCTGGACGACTTCTCGCGCGAGGCGGCGCGCGAGCGCGTCGCGTGGCTGCAGGCGAAGGTGCGGGAGATGCGGTCGAACTTCGACTACGACCGCCTCGGCGCCGAGTCGAAGCTGAGTTGGGACCTGTTCGAATACCAGGCTCGCGCCGCGGCGGACGCCGACCGCTGGTTCGACCACGAGTATCCGTTCGAGCAGATGGGCGGGCTGCAGTCGTTCCTGCCGACGTTCCTGATCGGCTTCCACAAGGTGGAAACCGAAGCCGACTACGTCGCGTATGTCGCCCGCATCCGCGAGGTGCGGCGCGTGTTCGCGCAGGAGATGGCGCGCGTGCGGCGTTCGGCGGCGGCGGGCATCCGCCCGCCCCGCTTCGCGCATGAAGGCGTCATCGAGCAGGGCCGCAAGGTGATCACCGGCGCGCCGTTCACCGCCGGCGCGGACAGCGCGCTGTGGGCCGACGCGCAGGCCAAGGCCGACGCGCTGCGCGAGGCCGGCAAGATCGACGCCGCGCGCGCCGACGCGCTGAAGGCCGACGCGCGCGCCGCGCTGCTCGAAGCGCTGCAGCCGGCCTACGCCGGCGTGATCGCGTGGTTCGAAGCCGACCTGCCGAATGCGGCGGTCAATCCCACCGGCGTCGGCAGCACGCATCCGGACGGCGCCGCGTACTACGCCGAGCGCCTGCGCGCGTCGACCAGCACCGACCTGACGCCGGAGCAGGTGCACGCGATCGGCCTGGCCGAAGTCGCGCGCCTGCGCGGCGAGATGACGGCGCTGAAGGATGCGGTGGGCTTCGACGGCGACCTCGCCGCGTTCTTCCGCTTCGTCGACAGCGACCCGCGATTCTTCTACCCGGACACCGACGCCGGGCGGCAGGCGTATCTCGACGATGCGACCAAGGCGATCGAGACCATCAAGGCGCAGCTGCCGGCGTATTTCGGCCTGCTGCCGAAGGCGGACCTGGTCGTGCGCCGCGTGGAGCCGTTCCGCGAAGTCGCCGGCGCCGCGCAGCACTACTTCCCGAGCACGCCCGACGGTTCCCGGCCCGGCGTGTACTACGCGCACCTGTCGGACATGAAGGCGATGCCGAAGCCGCTGCTCGAGACCATCGCGTACCACGAGGGCCTGCCCGGCCACCACATGCAGATCGCGATCGCGCAGGAACTGCAGGGCGTGCCCGAATTCCGCAAGCAGGCGGATTTCAACGCGTACGCGGAAGGCTGGGCGCTGTACGCCGAGGCGCTGGCGAAGGAGATGCCGGGCACGTTCACCGACCCGTATTCGGAGTTCGGGCGGCTGAGCAACGAGATGTGGCGGGCGATCCGCCTCGTCGTCGATACCGGGATCCATGCGAAGGGATGGACGCAGGAGCAGGCCGTCGCGTACGCGGCGGCGAACAGCTCGCATCCGCTGTCGTCGATCGAGCCCGAAGTGCGCCGCTACATCACCTGGCCCGGGCAGGCGAGCAGTTACAAGATCGGGATGTTGAAGATCCAGGAGTTGCGCAGGAAGGCGGAGAGCGAACTCGGGGATCGGTTCGATATCCGCGGGTTCCATGACGCGGTGCTCGGCGGCGGCGCGTTGCCGCTGTCGTTGCTGGAGCGGCGCGTGGAGTTGTGGATCGCGGAGAGGAAGGGCGCCTAGACCGCATCGCCGCGACGTGGCTCAGTAGTTCGCGGGATTGCGGATGAACCGCCAGACGAGCTTCGCGCCGATCGTCCAGCTGCGCGCGTTTCGCTTCACGTGCGCGTCCAGGCCGTCGAGCGCCGCGCGGTCGTACAGCACGCCGTCGAAGACCACCGCGTCGATGCGCCGGGTGTGGCGGATGTCCTCCAGCGGGTCGGCGTCGAGCACCAGCAGGTCGGCGATGCGTCCGGGCGCGATCGCGCCGTAGTCGTGCGCGCGTCCCGCGTATCCGGCCGGCGTGATCGTCGCGGCCGCGAGCGCCTCGCGCGGCGTGAGTCCGGCGGCGACCAGCTGTTCGAGTTCGCGATGCACGTCGAGGCCCGGCGCGATGTAGTCGGTGCCCACCATGATGCGGACCCCCGCGGCATTCGCCCGCGCCGTCAGCGCGAGGCCCTTCCGGTAGAAGTCGACATACGCCCGGCGGGCGTCGGCACCCGGATCGACCGCGAGCGTGTGGTCGAGATCCTCCAGCCACTGCAGTTTCATCAGCGGATGCAGGTAGACCAGCGCCGGGTCGTCCCGGACTTCGGGCTGGTCGGCGTAGGCGTCGGACCACCGGGTCAGGTGCGTCGGCACGTAGTACGTGCCGTGCGCGCGCATCGCTGCGAAGATCGCATCGGCCAGACGCGGGTCGTGGCGGTCCACCATCGCGCGCCGGTCCTCCTTCCACGCCGGCGTGCCGGCGGCGGCCCGCAGTGCGTCCGCGCCGTCGAAGCTGTCGTGCAGCAGGAAGCGTGCGTGCTCGAAGCTGCGCTGGTGCGCGGCGGCCTCGATCGCGCTCACGGCGCGCGGCTTGTGGCCGACGAGTGGCAGGCCGCGCCGGCGCGCCTCGTCCGACAGCGCGAGGTACGCATCGCGCGGAATGCCGTCGTAGACCTTGATCGAATCGGCGCGACCGTCGAAGTGGGCGACGAACTGCCGCGCCTGTTCTTCGTTCGCCGTGTCGAAGTACGCGGGCACGTCGCCGAGCCGCGCCGCCATGCCCGGGCCGTTGGCCATGAAGCTGCTCGCCTCGACGATGCGCGGCCCGACGCGGGTGCCCGCTTCGGCCTCGGCCGACCACGCCTGCTTGTCCTCGTAGCAGGCGATGAACGGATCGCCGGCGGCCGGGCACCCCTGCAGGTCGCGCACGTTGGTGACGCCGTACGCGATGTATAGCGGCAGGTCGAGCAGCGGCGAGATCGCGTACACATGCGTGTGCATGTCCCAGAGCGCCGGCATCAGGAACTTGCCGCGCGCATCGATCGTGCGCATGCCGTCCGGAACCGGCAGTCCCGCGCCGACCGCGGTGATCCGCTCGCCGTCGACGATCACGGTCTGATCGAGCGCGCGCCCCTCCGACGCGATGTCGATGATCGTGGCGCCGGTGATCGCGAACGGACCCGATCGCGGCGGCGGGCGCACCTCGGAGAGGGGCCAGAGCACGCCGATCGCGAACGCGAGCAGCGGCAGGCCGATCAGCAGCCCGAGCCCGTAGCCCGCGATCTTCAGCGCGCGTCGAAAAGCCGTCATGGTGAAGTCCTTCAGCGCGCGCCGGGAGCCGGCGGCGGCAGGTGGAGTGTCGTGGATGTCATGTCGTCACCGACGCGCATGTCGAGAGTCCAGCCGATGCGTTCGGCGAGGCGATGCACGATCTCGAGACCGAGCCCGAACCCGCCGTCGTCGGGGACATCGCGCCGGGGATTCGCGATCACCAATGCCGCCGCCGTGCCACGAACCGAGACGGTGCCCGGGCCGCCATGCTGGAGCGCGTTGTGGATCAGGTTGGCGAGGATCGCTTCGACGACCTCGGCGGGACCGGCGGCGACCAGCGTCGCGGGCACGTCGAGATCGAACCGCTGTCCACGCTGCGCCGCCAGCGGCGCCAGTTCGTCGGCGAGGCGCTGGAGCACGGGCTGCAGCGGGGTCGCTTCCGACAGATCGGGCACGCGGTCGGTGGCCAGCCACAGCACCGCGCTGCCGGCACGCGTCAGCCGTGCGAGCGCCCGTTCCAGGCGCGCGAAGGCGGCGGCATCGTCGGGGCGTTCGGCGAGCAGCGCGAGACTGGTGCGGGACGACTGCAGCGGCGTCCGCAGTTCGTGGCCGAGGTAGGCGAGCGTGCGGCGCTCGTTGTCGATCGCGGCGAGCTGCGCCTCGCGCAGGTCGGCGTGCACCTGCAACAGGTCCCGGAACTCGAGGATCTCCTGCGCGTCGGCGAGCCGGCGCAGGCGCGGCGGGTCCGCATCGCGCCGCAGTTCGTCGAGCAGTGCCGTCGCCTGCCGCGCGACATTCCCGGCGAAGGCGCGCGACAGCCCCCGGGCCGCGACGAGGGTGGCCGCCGTCAGGCCGAGCACGATCAGCAACCCGGTGCCGAGCCGCGGCGACACCGTCAGCTGGTCGGTCACGTCGTAGACGACGGCGACGCGCCCCGCCGCCGGCGTGTCGACCAGCAGCACGTGCACGTACCGGCGATTCGCCCGGCGCATCTCGAACGGCTCGCCGACACGCGCGAGCGGCATCCGCGCATGGATGTCGAGCGGCAGGCGATCGACCGGATGGACGGCGAAGGCCGGCGGCAGCGGCGCCAGCGTCTTCGTGCCGGATGCGAGCGAGCGCGCGGCGGCCTCGAGCTGCCGGTCGATGAAGGCGTCCTCGAGCAGGAACAGCAGCAGCAGGCCGGCCGTCGCGAACAGCAGCGCGACGCACGCCGCGAACGCCATCCAGCGGCGCGCCAGCCGATCCCGCAGGCTACGCGCGGCCATCGGGACCTCCGAAGCGGTAACCGAGACCGCGTACCGTCTCGATCAGCGGCGCGCCGAAGATCGCGGCGAGGCCGCGGCGCAGTTCGTAGACGTGCATGCGCAGCGGGTCGCTCGCCGGCGGGTCGTCGCCCCAGAGCAGCGCGTTGAGTTCCTCGCGCGTCACCACGCCCGGGCTGGCTTCCATCAGCCGCCGCACCAGCAGCAATGCCGTGGCATTCAGCACGAACTCGCCGCCGGGTCCCGTCAGCAGCGCGCGCTGCGGGTCGAGGCGGAACTCGCCGGCGCGGATCGCGACGCCGCCGGCCGCGGGGATGTGGCGCGCGAGCGCCTTCAGCCGCGCCAGCAGTTCGTCGGTGCGAAGGGCTTGACCATGTAGTCGACGCCGCCGGCGTCGAAGCCGCGCAGCTTGTCCTCGAGCGCGCCGCGCGCTGTCAGGAACAGCACCGGTGACCGCAGGCCCGCGTCCTTCAGCTGGCGGCACAGCGCGATGCCGTCGCCGTCGGGCAGGTGCACGTCGAGCACGACCACGTCGAACACCCCGTCCGCGGCGAGCCGCCGCGCCTCGCGGGCGGTCGCGGCGAAGTCGACCGTGACGCCGCGGCGTTCGAGGAACGCGCCGAGGCCGGCGGCGATGTCGAGGTCGTCTTCCACCAGCAGCACACGGATCGGGGCGGGCGTGAGCGTCATCGGGCCAGTCAGTGGGCGAGTTGCTGCAGACGATAGGCGTCGCCGGGTCGTCCTTCCATCACGGCGATCACCGCGTGCATCAGCATGAGTCGCTTGTCGGTGCCGCCGAGGCGGTCGCGGAGCGCCGAGGCCGCGTCGAGGCCGTCGCGATGGAACGCCGCGAGCACGGCGACGCCGCGTTCCTCGCGCGTCGGCTCGCGCGCGACGGGCGGGTGGCCCAGCGCGCGCACCATGCCTTCGGCGACCGACCACGTCGACCACGGGTTCTGGCCGGTGACGAGGCGTCCGTCGACGATCGTGTGGTCGAGGTACATCGGGCCCTGCTCGAACCGCGCCGCGTCCGCGAGCGCGTCCTCCAGCAGGAACGGAAACACCTCGCGCGCCGCCGGAATCAGGAAGAGTTCCTCCGCGTTCGTGAAGCCGGTGACGCGCTTGCCCGCGAGCAGCGGGGCGCCGTTGCGCAGCGTCACGTCGAGCAGCGCCGCCGGCCCGTGGCAGACCGCGCCGATCACGCCGCCGGCGTCGTAGACCGCCGCCACCAGCCGCTGCACGTCCGGGTTGCCGGGGAAATCGAACATCGCGCCCTTGCCACCGACGAAGTACACCGCGGCGTAGCGCGCCGGGTCGACCTGCGCGAGGGGCAGGCTCGCGTCCAGGCGCGCCTGCGCGTCGGGGTCGTTCAGGAAGGCGTGGTCGACGTCGATCAGCTCGTCGTCGATGCGCACCGGCGGTCGCCCTCCTTCCGGACTGGCGATGTCGACGTCGTAGCCATTCGCGATGAACGTGTAATACGCGCGCGACAATTCGGTGAGCTCGAGACCCGCCGAGACCTCGCCGACGCGCGCGGTACTGGTCACCACCGCCAGCACGCGGCCGCGGACCGCCGGCCGCGCCGCCTGCAACATCGGCAGCTGCGCCGGCGTCGTCGCCGGATCCGCCAGCGGCTGGGTGTGCAGCGCGAGGCTGCGAACAAAGCCCGCGCCGACGCAGGCGGTCAGCAGCAGTACGACGGCGACCGTCACGCCGATCTTCTTCATCACACGCATCGTCCGACTCCTCCGTGGGAGGCGACACTCTGGCGTCGGCATGTAGGGCGAACATCAGGGCGTTGGCTGACGTCGGCTTTACACGCGTGCCCTACCCTGCCTGCGCACTCCCGGAGCCGCCTGCACCCATGCCACCCCCGTTCGAGATCACGACCGACCGGTTACGGATGCGCCCGTGGCGCGCCGTCGATCGCGCGCCATTCGCCGCGATCAACGCCGATCCGGCGGTGATGGCGTTCTTTCCGTCGACGCTGACGCGCGACGCCAGCGACCGCACCGTCGACCGCTGGCAGGCGCATCTCGACGGCCACGGCTGGGGCATGTGGGCCACCGAAATCGCCGACACCGGCGAGTTCATCGGCGCCGTCGGCCTGCAGCCCGTGCCGGCGCACCTGCCGTTCGCGCCGCAGGTGGAGATCGGCTGGCGTGTGGGCCGCGCCTACTGGGGGCGAGGCTATGCGACGGAGGCGGCGTCGGCGGCGATGCGGACGGGGTTCGAGCAGCTCGGGCTCGAGACGCTCGTGTCGATCGCGCCGCGGATCAACCTGCGCTCGCGGGCGGTGATGGCGCGCCTCGGGTTGCAGCCGCACGGGGCGCCGTTCCGGCATCCGTCGCTGCCTGCCGACAGCCCGCTGCGCGAGTGCTGCCTGTATTCGATCACGCGGGAGCAGTGGCGGCGGCGCGGGTAATCACCGTGACGGCCACGCGTGGCCGGTGAACGCCTTCAGCCACTCGTTCCCTTGCGCGGGCCAGATATGGCCCGCGCTGTAGACGCCGAACACGAGCGGGGCGCCACCGGCGGCCGGTGACTGCAGATGGCAGCAGCTCAGGAACGGCGCCAACGGGCCCTCGGTGCGGTTATGGCGCACCAGCGCCTGCACGGTGCCCGCCCAGTCTTCCTTGTAGCGCTGGTCTTCGCCGCTGCCGAACAGATAGAGCACCGGCTTCGGCGGCGAATCACTCTCGAACTCGGGCATCACGGTGCCGATGACGGTAAAGGTCGCGAAGGCCTCCGCCCGCTCGGCCAACAGCAGCAGCGTGAAGTGACCGCCGTTCGAAAAGCCCGCCACATGCGTCCGCTCCGGTCGCGTGCCATAGCGCGTGGCCATTTCGGCGAGCAGCCGGTCGGTCAGCGCGAGGTCGCGATCGCCGCGGTCGCCGGTGCGGTACTGCCAGCCGCGCATCTTCGTTGATTCGCGCACCTCGCCGCGCGGGTAGGCGACGATGGCCCCGGGAAGGTCGTGGTGCAGCCGCACGGCACGCGCGAACGCCCGATCGTCGTCGCCGCGGCCGTGGAAGACCACGATCAACGTGGGCGGCTCGGGGCTTGGCGTATCCGGGACGAAAAGAAGCACGCGGCGTTGGTGGCCATCGATCTCGAACTGGAGGAGTTCCTCCGAGGCGTGCGCGGCGGGCGCGTGGCCGAGCAGCAGGGCCACGCACAGCATCCAGCGCGCCGTTCTGCCGTCGATCACCCTATGACCCCGCGGTGTCCGCCTCGGCGTAGCGCATCGCGTTCATCCCGTCCGCCCTGCCTGCCGCAGGATACTCCTCCACGGTGCTGGAACGGCGCGCCAAATCGTGGCTCGTGTCGCGACGGGGGACCCGTCAGGACGCGGGCGCCCAACGCGTCGAATCGACCATGCGCGCCGGAAGCGCGCAATGAGGGTGCGGCGGGCTGCAGCGGAAACGCAGCGTCAGGCGCACGCGCCCTCCGTCGACCGGCGTGGTGTACTCGATCTCCCGGTCGCGGGTCGTCAGCCCCATTTCGATCGACTCCCGCTGTGCGCGCACCCACCGGCGGCCTTCCGCATCGACGTGCTCGTCGACGTCGTAGGCGGGCGCCACGTAAAGACGCGACTCGCCGGCCGCGACAGCGGCGCGTCTCGCCTGCGCGTCCCATACGCCGGCCCAGCGCCGTCGCGCCTGCGCATCGGCGTCGGACGGAAGCACCGGCGCCGCCGTTACGATCACCACCAGCGCGTCCCAGTCCGCGCGGCCGTTCCACGCCTGCCACGGCGCGAAAAGATCGCGGTCGCCGGCGCCGCCCGCGAACGCCTGGCCGGGCCGGTCTCCCGGCTGCGGTGAAGGCACGTCGACGCAGACCTGCCAGCCGCGCGTCGTCGCGCAGCGCGTCTCCCAGAGCGCGGAAAGGGTGACTTTCTGCGTCGGAGCGATCGCGCAGCCACTCATCACTGCGGCGAAGGCGAACGGAAGCGTGCGGGCAGCGATCGGCGGCATCGCTTCACTCTAGTCGATGCGATGCGCCTCTTCGCGCCTGGTGTCAACCGTCTCGGACCGCGGGGAGCAGGCCTCCCTCGCGCCGCGCCGCGAGCAATCTCGATCCCGGTCATCGCGCAGCGGGGGACGGACATGGGCTTGATCTCAGCGTGGCCTTTCGCATCCTGGCCCGCTTCCCCTGGGTCGAGTCCGAGCCGAGCCGAGACCCGCCTGTTGCGACACCGGCTGACCGGAAGCACGATGTCTCGACCTCGACTTCGCCGGGAGATCCGTCATGCAGCTCGGAGCCTTCTCGATCAGCCTGCGCGAACTGCAGCGTCGCCTGAAGGCGCAGGGCATCGCACTGGCGACCGAAGCCGACGAGTCCACGACCGGCCCCGCGCATTTCGTCGCCATCGACCCCGACGGCAATCCGGTGCTGGTCGAGCAGCACCGTTGATACCCACCCACCAGGAGCCCCCCATGCCCCGTCGCTCGTGCCTTGTCGCGCTGCTCGTGCTTCCGTTCGTGTCTCCGGTCGGCGCTGACGCAGCCTACGATCCGGCCATGGCGCCGCGCATCGACGCGATCTTCGCCGAGTACACCAAGCCCGGCTCGCCCGGTTGCGCCTTCGCCCTCTACGAGCGTGGCCGGGTGCTCCATGCCAAGGGCTACGGCCTCGCGAGCATCGAACACGGCGTGCCGATCGATCCGCGCCAGACGGTCTTCGACATCGGTTCGACCTCCAAGCAGTTCACGGCCGCCAGCATCCTGCTGCTGGCGCAGGACGGAAAAATCGCGCTCGACGACAGCGTCCGCAAGCATGTTCCGGAGCTGCCCGGATACTTCGACGCGGTGACGCTGGACCACCTGCTGAACCACACGGGCGGCGTCCGCGATTACATCGGTCTGCTGATGCTCGCCGGCATCAATGTCCAGGATCACACCACCGACGCCGATGCGCTGCGCGCCATCGCACGCCAGCAGGCGCTGGATTTCGCGCCCGGCAGCGAACACAGCTACAGCAATTCCGGCTACTTCCTGCTGTCGCTGGTGGTGAAGAACGCGAGCGGCAAGTCGCTGCGCGAGTTCGCGCAGGAACGGATCTTCTCGCCGCTGGGCATGCACCAGACGCGATTCCTCGACAACCATGCGCAGGTGGTTCCGCATCGCGCGACGTCCTACGAACCGGGTCCGGACGGCAACTGGGTCTTGTCGACGTCCGCGTGGGAACAGACCGGCGATGGCGCAGTGCAGACCACCGTGATGGACCTGGCGCGATGGGATGCGAACTTCCACGAGCCCCGGGTCGGCGGCCGCGACCTGGTCGAACGCCTGCAGCAGGTCGGCACCCTCGCCGACGGCAAGCCGCTCACCTACGCGCGCGGCCTGATCGTCGACGACTACCGCGGTCTCCGCGCCGTCGCGCACGGCGGCGCCTGGATGGGATTCCGCTCCGACCTGCTGCGTTTCCCCGACCCGGGGATTTCCATGGTCGCCCTGTGCAATGCCGGGTCCAGCCAGCCCTCGGCGCTGTTGCAGGCCGTGGCCGACGTGGTGCTCGAAGATCGGCTGCAGCCAATCCCCATGGCGGCGGCCGCACCGGCAGAGACCGGAAATGAGACCAAGGCACCGCCGTTCGAATCCGGCCGATACACGGGCACTTACTTCGGACCCGCCGAGTCGCTGGTGCGCCGGATCGAGAACCGCGAGGGCACGCTCTGGTATGTGCGTGACGGTGGCCACGACAGCAAACTGGCCTACGAAGGCGACGACCGCTTCAGGATGCTCGATGTACCCGTACCCGCCATCGTGCAGTTCGGCCACGACGACGATGGCCGGCGGCGCCTCACGCTCGAAATCGGTGCACAGCGCACGGTGATGCATGCGGTGGCGCCCTTCGCGCCCGATGCCGAAGCGCTGGCCCCGTTCGCCGGCGAGTACGACAGCGCGGAACTCGACGTCCGCTGGCGGGTTTCGGTCGACGGCGAGCAGCTGAAGCTGCATCCCCCCCGCGGCGAAGCGATGCCACTTTCTCCGGCGTTCCCCGACGCCTTCACCGGCATCGGCCTGATGCGCTTCCAGCGCGACGAGGCGGGCGCCATCACCGGGTTCGAGGTCGACATGGGTCGCACCCGCGGGATCGCCTTCAGGCGCCTGGCACCCCCTGCCGACTGATCCCGGGCACGGTCACGAAGCGAAGGCCTCGCTCGCCAGCGCGAAGGAACGCACCCGCGCCGCGTGGTCGAACACGTTCGCGGTCAGCTGCAGCTCGTCGGGGCGATGTGCGGCCACGAAGGCCTGCACGCCCGCGCGCACGGTGTCCGGCGAGCCGACCCGCGCACGCCAGCGCCGCATCGACGCCGCGCCGCTCGTCCGGCGTGCAGTAATCGTCGAACACCTCCGCGGATTTGGGCGGCGGCGGCACGAGGCCCGGGCGGTCGCTGCGCAGGTTCACGAAGGCCGGCTGCTGCGTGGTGAACAGGCGCCGGGCCTCGGCGTCGGTGTCGGCCGCGACGACGTTGAGCGCGAGCATCACGTGCGGCTGCGCGAGCCGGGGCGACGGCT
>CAMPHE010000019.1 GCA_946885815.1 uncultured Arenimonas sp. | reverse complement strand
GCGTTGGCCGGCGCCGCGCGTGCCGCGGCGGCGGCCGGCGACGCCGGGGCGGCTCGCCGCCATCGCGACACGCTGCGAACGATCGCGGGGGCAGGCGACCGGGCGGCGGAACTGGCCGGCCTGCGCGACTGACGGGCCGGCGGCGTCACTCCGCCGCGGGTTCCTCCGGCGGCGGCTGCAGTTCTGTCGCCAGCGACTCGAGGTCGGCGATCACCGCCTCCAGCGCGTCGTGCACGCTGCCCTGCTTCTCCACCAGCGCCTCGAACGGCGCCGACTGGCCGAGCTTCTTCAGCTCGCCGTCGAACAGCAGCCACTGCGTCGTCAGGTGCTCGACGTTCGTCTTCGAGTAATGCCGCATCTCCTTGAGCTGCAGCAGCGCGGTGTTGACGTGGTCGAGCGGGGTCTTCGGGTCTTCCTTCGACATGGGGGCGGCTCCCTGGGGATCGCCGCCGACCGTAAGCCGCGGCTCGCGTTTCCGGTGTGACGGCCCCCGGGGTCGCGTGAAAGGCGTGTCGCCGCGACACCGGTCCCCGGCTATCCTGCGCGCGAAGCCACGGGAGGCGAGGCGCGGATGATCTGGTTCCTGCCGTGGGAGAACGACGAGAGTGCGCGCCACCATCCGTGGGCGACGTGGACGCTGATCGTCGTCAACGTGCTCGTGTACCTCGGGATGCCGTCGGGTGCGGCGCTGGACGCGTGGCTCGGCGAATGGGGCCTGATCGCCGCCGACCCGCGCCCCGCGCAGTTCCTCACCAGCGCGTTCATCCACGGCGGCTGGGTGCACCTGATCGGAAACCTGTTCTTCCTGTGGATGTTCGGCGACAACGTCGAGGACGCGCTCGGCATCGTCGGTTTCCTCGCGGTGTACTTCCTCGGCGGCCTCGCCGGCGACCTGCTGTACGTTTCGGCGAACGCGCATTCGATCCCGTCGATCGGCGCGTCCGGCTGCATCGCCGCCATCGCCGGCGCGTACGCGGTGATGTTCTTCGACCGCCGCGTGTCGTTGAAGGTGATGATCGTGGTGTTCCCGGTCTACACGCTGGAGATGGGCGCGTTCTGGCTCCTGCTGCTGTGGTTCGGCGTCGACGTCTGGCTGACCGCGGCCGGCGGTGGCGCGATCGGCGGCGAGGGTGGCGTCAACTACGTGGCGCACGGCGCCGGTTTCGCGTTCGGGTTCGCGGTCGGCGTGCTGGCGCGGCTGCAGGGCACGATGCGCCGCTACGCGCTGCTCTCGAAAAGCGACCCGTGGTGGGGCTACTGGCCGGTCCGGCTGGAGCGCGAGCATCGCGAGGAAGCGGCACGGCAGCAGCGGATGCGCCAGTCGCTCGACGCGCACGCGCGCGCGCACGGCGACGCCCATCGACCTTCGCCCGTCCGCGACCCGTGGGGGCGTTGAACCGCGACGATCGCTAGCCGTCGTCCGCGTCGAACGCCGCGCCGATCCACTCGATCGCCAGCGCGCCATCGACCCCCGATACCGAAGCGACATCGAACCGGCACGGCGCCTCGGCGTAGCGCGGCCGGCCCGCCAGCCACGCCCGCGCCGCGAGGATCACGCGCCGGCGCTTGCCGCGATCGACCGATGCCGCCCCGTCGCCGAACCGGCTCGCGCGCCGCCGTCGCACCTCGACGAACACGACGGTCGCACCGTCGCGCAGCACGAGGTCGAGCTCGCCGAAGCGGTAGCGCACGTTGCGCGCGAGCAGCGTCCACCCGCGCGCCAGCGCCCACGCGCACGCCGCGTCTTCGGCGGTACTCCCGAGTGCAAGGCGATCGACGCGCGGCATGAGCCCTCCCGCGTCCAGCCTCCTGGAACGGCCGTCCCCCGACGATCGGAAATCCGCCCGTCGTCGTATGGGAACGCCCCGCCGACCCGGCCTCAGTACGAAGGCGACTCCGGCAACAACGCGCCGTCCATCGCCGCCCGCGGCCGGCCGCCGCTGAACACCGCCCACGCCGGCGCGCGCTGGACGTTGCCCATCGCGTCGAGCCGCAGTTCGCCGGTCGCGCCGCGCACCGACGCACCCGGATCGGTCAGCAGCTTGTCGAGATACCCGGCGAGCTTCCACGCGTCGTGCCCGAACGCGAACAGCCGGGCGCCGCCGCCCTTCGCGCTCGGCAGCGTGCCGCCCAGCGTGTCGGAATCGGGCAGGCCGCCGCCGCGCTGGCCGAGCAGCCACGGCAGCTCCGGGAACTCGATGCCGTCGAGCTCCGTGTCCTGCCGCAGGTTCGCGCCGGACAGGATCAGCGACGTCGCGACGCGCGGCACGCCGGTGAGGCCGGCCGCATCCATCTGGCTCGACAGCAGGCGCGCCGCCGGCGCCTTCAGCGCCAGGAAGAGCGCGTCGGGCCGCATGCCCGCCATCGCGCGCTGCAGCGTCGGCAGGTAGTCGGGCTGGTCCTCGCTGACGCGCGCGTCGCCGGCGACCGAACCGCCCCGCTCCGCGAAGCGCTGGCGGAACGCATTCAGCGCGCGCATCGCGCCGTCGTCGTTCTGGCTGACGACCAGTACGTTGCGGAACCCGCGGTCCGCGAGCCGGTCGGCGGCGGCCACGCCTTCCTCTTCCGGCGCGAGCGCGAACGTGGTGCTGCCCGGCGGCGGCGTGCCCGGCACGCGGTTGAGCGCGATCACCGGCACGTCGACGTCGATCGACGAGAACACGGCGCCCACTTCCTCGCGCGTGAGCGGGCCGAGCAGCATCTGCGCGCCTTCGTCGCGCGCGCGGGCGATCGCGGACCGCACGCCGCCGGCATGGCCCGCGGTGTCGTAGAACTGGATTTCCGGCCGCCGGCGCGATTCGCCGTAATACCCGGCGAGGATGCCGTCGCGCACGCTCTGGCCGGCGGTCGCCAGCGGCCCGCTGAGCGGCAGCAGCACGCCGAGCCGGGTCGGCGGCCGGTAGCCGTCGGCATCCGCGGGCGGCAGCTGGTCGAGGCCGGCGAACGATTCGCCGCGTTCCAGCGGTCGCGGCAGCGCCAGGCCGCGCCGTGTCAGCGCCCGCGCGGCATGCGGATAGAGCGGGTGGCCGGGCCGCAGCGCCGCGCTGCCGCGGGCGAGGTCGGCGTCGGACGCATCGGCCAGCAGGCTTTCGATGCGCCGCGTGGATTCGCTGCGCGCATCGCGGTCCTGGATCGACGCGAGCAGTGCGAGTTCTGCGGCGGCATCGAACGGCCGCCCGGCGCGTTCGAGCAGATCGGCGCGCATCGCATGCCAGCGCACGCGCAGGTCTTCGGGCAGGTTGGACGGCGTCGCGCCGAGACGCGAGAGCGCCGCGACGGGATCGGCGTCGCCGAGGAAGGTCGCCGCCAGCAGGTCGTGGCGCGCGAGGTCGGCGCCGGCGAGGCGGCGGCGGTTCACTTCTTCGAACGCCTGGCGCGCGGCGCCCGCGTCGCCGGCGAGCAGGTACTGGTCGGCGGCCATCAGCCACGCGTGATCGCGCGCGGCGCCGCGGCTGTCGCCGGCGGCGGACACCCATGCGCGGGCCGCCGCGAGATGGTCGCCATCGGCGGCGGCGCGCTCGGCACCGGCGTACTGCACCGAAGACGTGGGCGACACGACGCTGGCGCAACTGGTGCACAGCGCGAGGACGATCAGCAGGGGCGCGATTCGCGACATGTCGGGGGGTCCGTGGGTGTTCCGCTAGGATGATACCCGCGCGGAACGGAAGGGCGACGATGGCGACGGCGGCGGCAGGAGTTCTTCACGTGGTCGCGACGCCGATCGGCAATCTCGGCGACCTGACGACCCGTGCGCGTGACGTGCTGGCGTCGGTCGATGCGATCTGCGCCGAAGACACGCGCCACACGCGTCAGTTGCTGCAGGCGCTGGGCATCGACCGGCCGCTGATCGCGTTGCACGAGCACAACGAGGACGACGCGGCGTGGAAGCTGGTCGAGCGGCTGCGCGCCGGCGAGTCGTTCGCGCTCGTCTCGGACGCCGGCACGCCGCTCGTCAGCGACCCCGGCTACCGCTTCGTGCGCGCCGCGCGCGCTGCCGGTGTTCGCGTCAGCCCGGTGCCGGGGGCGTGCGCCGCGATCGCGGCGCTGTCGGTCGCCGGC
This sequence comes from uncultured Arenimonas sp., assembly GCA_946885815.1. The sequence goes on along the minus strand of CAMPHE010000019.1, from coordinate 8,649 downwards.
GTGCCGAGCGACCGGTTCTGCTTCGAGGGTTTCCTGCCCGCGAAAGCCGCCGCGCGCCGCGAACGCCTCGCCGCGCTCGTCGCCGAACCCCGCACGCTGGTGTTCTACGAAAGCGCGCATCGCATCGACGAGTCGCTCGCCGACATGGTCGCGGCCTTCGGCGGCGAACGCGAGGCCGTGCTCGCGCGCGAACTGACGAAGCTGTTCGAGACGGTACTCGGCGACACGCTCGCCGACATCGCATCGCGCGTCGGCGCCGACCCGAACCAGCGCAAGGGCGAATTCGTGCTGATCGTCCGTGGCAGCACCGACGACGGCGATGCGAAGCTGCGCGAAGGGCAGCGGATCTATGCGCGGCTTGCCGGGCACCTGAAACCGTCCGTCGCCGCGAAGCTGGCGGCGGAACTCAGCGGGGCGCCGAGGAAAGCGCTGTATGGCGGGGAGGGCTGACGCACGAACGGGCGCCGGCGCCCGCTCCCCGCTCAGCTTCCGTCGAGGTCCGTCAGCGGTTCCCGTGCGACAATCCGCCCCGGCGGAGCCGGCCAGACAGTCGCGTCGCAGCAATGCGCCGAGGAAAGTCCGGGCTCCATAGAGCAGGGTGCCAGGTAACGCCTGGGCGGCGTGAGCCGACGGAAAGTGCAACAGAGAGCAGACCGCCGAACGGCCCGCGAGGGTGCGTGGCAAGGGTGAAACGGTGGGGTAAGAGCCCACCGCCCGCGGGGACAACGCCGCGGGGCACGGCAAACCCCACCCGGAGCAAGTCCTAATAGGGGTGCGATGGCACGGCTCGTGCCGCACCCGGGTTGGACGCTCGAGGCCGACGGTGACGTCGGTCCCAGAGGAATGACTGTCCACGACAGAACCCGGCTTACCGGCCGGCTCCGCCACTTCTTCCGATCGCCGGCGCCCGCCGCGTCACCCGACCCGATCCCTCCTGTTCGGCAGGAGCGGCTTCAGCCGCGACCGTTTCCCGAGAGGGCCGCGGTCGCGGCTGAAGCCGCGCCTACACGTGGGCTTCACGGACCGGGTTTTCGGGTTCTTCAACGAAAACAACACCTGCGCGAAACTTCTTGATCCAGTCTCTGAAGTTCGGCGCAACTATTTGATCCGCCAAGTGAAATTGCCCTCATTTCCAGTTGACAGTTCCGTCGACGCAGGACTAACGTGGGCAACCGAGGAATATTCGGGATTTCTGTGGTTTTTGGTGGGTCGAACGGGCAGGGGCGGGGAAGCAGCAGGCGATGTTCCAGGGCGAGACCGCGATCACGATCGACGACAAGGGCCGGCTGTCCATCCCGACGGCGGCCCGGGATCTCGTCGCGCGCGTCGGCAACCGGCTGGTCGTCACCTACAACCCCTACGAAACCGGCTGCCTGTGGCTCTACCCGGAAGCCGAGTGGGAAGCCGTGCGCGACCAGGTGATGGCGATGCCGAACGTGCGCCGCGTGGTGCGCAACCTGCAGCTGAAGCTGGTCGGCTCGGCGACGGTGGTGGAGCCCGACGGCAACGGCCGCGTGCTGCTGCCGGCGAGCCATCGCCACGCGGCGGGCATCGAGAAGAAAGCGGTGCTGGTCGGCATGGGCACCAAGTTCGAATTGTGGAGCGAGCAGGCACACCTCGCGCAGGTCCGCCGTCCCATCGGGGAGGACGAGATCGGCGAGGACATGCTCGATCTCCGGCTGTGACGGGCGCGGCCGGGATGCGCGGAAACACGCAGCCCAGCCATCGCCCGGTGATGTGGACGCAGGTGATGGACGGCCTGCGCGTGCGCACGGATGGCAGGTATCTCGACGGAACGTTCGGGCGCGGCGGTCACGCGCGCGGCGTGCTCGATCGGCTCGGGCCCGAAGGACGGCTGCTGGTGATGGACAAGGATCCCGAAGCGATCGCCGTGGCCCGCGAACTGGCCGCGGCCGACGCGCGCGTCGCGGTGTACCGCGGCTCGTTCGCCGACCTGGCCGCGTGGTCCGAAACCGCCCCCGGGCTCGACGGCGTGCTGCTCGATCTGGGCGTCTCCTCGCCGCAGCTCGACGAGGCCGGGCGCGGTTTCAGTTTCGCGAAGGATGGCCCGCTCGACATGCGGATGGACCCGGATTCCGGCGAGAGCGCCGCCAACTGGCTGGCCCGTGCCGACGAGCGCGAGATCGCCGACGTGCTGTGGACGTACGGCGAGGAGAAGCTGAGCCGGAAGATCGCGCGCACGATCGTCGCGCGCCGCGAGGACGCGCCGCTGCTGCGCACCGCGCAGCTCGCCGACCTGGTGGCCTCGGTGGTCGGCCGCGGCGACCAGCGCATCCACCCGGCGACGCGCACGTTCCAGGCGATCCGCATTTTCATCAATCGCGAACTCGACGACCTGGAACGCGGCCTCGCCGCGGCGCACGCGCGCCTGAAGCCAGGCGGCCGCCTCGCGGTGATCAGCTTCCATTCGCTCGAGGACCGCATCGTCAAGCGCTTCATCGCGGCGCGCGCGAAGGCACCGGCCGGCAATCGCCGCATGCCGGCGCCCGACGCCTTCGTACCGACGCTGCTCGACGTCGCCGGCGCGGAAAAGGCCGACGCCGCCGAGACCGCGGGCAACCCGCGCGCCCGCAGCGCGGTGCTCCGCGTCGCCGAGAAGCTGGCGGAGCTGCCCGCATGAGCCTGCGCACGCTGCTGCTGGTGCTGCTCTCGATGGCCACCGTCGCCGGCGCGATCGGCGTCGTCTGGGCGCGACACCTGCACCGCCAGGCGTACATCGAGCTGTCGGCGCTGGAACACGCGCGCGACGAGCTCAACATCGAGTTCGGCCGCCTGCAGCTCGAACAGGCGACGTGGTCGGAGGCCAACCGCATCGAGCAGGTCGCCGGCACCCGCATCGGCATGAAGTTCCCGGAAGACGCCGACATCGTGGTGCTGCAGCCATGAAGCCCCGCGCCCGCAAGTACAACGTGCGCCAGCGGCTGCTGGCCGTCGGCATCGCGCTCGGCGCGTGCACGCTGGTGCTGGTCGCGCGCGCGGCGCACCTGCAGCTGATCGCGCCGGACTTCTACCAGCAGCAGGGCGACGCGCGCTTCCTGCGCGACGTGCCGATCCCGACCTCGCGCGGCATGATCACCGACCGCAACGGCGAGCCGCTGGCGGTGTCGTCGCCGGTCGAATCGATCTGGGCCAATCCGCAGGAACTGCTGCAGCACCCGGACCGTCTCCCCGCGCTGGCCGACGGCCTCGGCATTCCCGAGGACGTGCTGGAGCAGCGCCTGAGCGAGCGCGCCGGCAAGGAATTCGTCTACCTGCGCCGGCACCTGAACCCGGACGTCGCCGCCGACGTGCTCGAGCTCGACATCCCCGGCGTCTATTCGCAGCGCGAGTTCCGGCGCTTCTATCCGCACGGCGAAGTGATGGCCCACGTGCTGGGCTTCACCAACATCGACGACCGCGGGCAGGAAGGCCTGGAGCTGGCGTTCGACGAGTGGCTGACCGGCACGCCGGGCACGCAGCGCGTGATCCGCGACCGCCGCGGCCGCACCGTCGAGAACGTCGACCTCGTGCGCGAGGCCGAACCGGGCCACGACCTGGTGCTGTCGATCGACCGTCGCATCCAGTACCTCGCGTACCGCGAGCTGAAGGCCGCGCTGATCGAGCACGGCGCGAGCAGCGGTTCGATCGTCGTCGTCGACGTGCCGACCGGCGAGGTGCTCGCGATGGTGAACCAGCCGTCCTACAACCCGAACATGCGCGGCGCCGCGGGCCCGGAAACGAAGCGGAACCGCGCGGTCACCGACGTGGTCGAGCCGGGCTCGGTGATGAAGACGCTGACGCTCGCGGCCGCGCTGGAAAGCGGCCTGTTCACGCCGGACACGCCGGTGCAGACCGCGCCGGGCTACATGGGCCTGCCGGGGGGCTACACCGTCAAGGACTACCGCAACTACGGCGTGCTGACGCTGACCGGCGTGCTGACGAAGAGCTCGAACGTCGGCGCCACGCGCATCGCCGCCCAGCTGTCGAACGAACACCAGTACGACATGTACCACCGCTTCGGGCTCGGCGAGCTGAGCGGCAGCGGCTTCATCGGCGAATCGCCCGGCGTGCTGCGCGGGCCGAACACGTGGGGCCCGGCCGAGAAGGCGACGATCAGCTACGGCTACGGCCTGTCGGTGACGCCGCTGCAGCTGGCGCGCGCGTATGCGGCCATCGGCAACGGCGGCAGGCTGCACCACGCGACGTTCGTGAAGGGCAACCCGGACGAAGGCGTGCAGATCATCGACCCGACGATCGCCGCCCAGCTGATGACGATGATGGAGACGGTGACCGGGAGCGACGGCACCGCGAGGCGCGCGGCGGTGCTCGGTTACCGCGTCGCCGGCAAGACCGGCACGTCGCGCAAGGCCGATGGCGGCGGTTACGCGGCGAAGCGCTACGCCGCGGTGTTCGTCGGGCTGGTGCCGGCGAGCCGGCCGCGCTTCGCGATGTCGGTGGTGATCCACGACCCGCAGGGCCTCGAGTACGGCGGCGGCGCGGTGTCGGCACCGGTGTTCCATCGCGTGATGGAAGGTGCGTTGCGACTGATGGACGTGCCGCCCGACAACATCGAGCAGTGGTACGCCGCGCAGCAGGCGCGCGAGAAGACCAACCCGACCCGATCCGTGGCAGGGCCTTCAGGCCCGATCGGGCCTGAAGGCCCTGCCACACCGGTGATCGCGGCTGAAGCCTCTCCTGCCGGTGCGGGGGTGTTGCGGTGATGCGGCTCAGCGCGCTGCTGCAGGGCGAGCCGGCGCTGCCGGCGGGTTTCGATCCGCTGGTGCGCGGGCTGGGCGCCGATTCGCGCGCGCTCGCCGAGGGCGACGCGTTCGTCGCGCTCGCCGGCGCGACCACGCACGGCTTGCGTCACTTGCCGCAGGCGCGCGCCGCGGACGTCGCCGCGATCCTGTTCGAGCCGCCGGCGCCGCCGGATGCGACGCTGCCGCCGAACGCCATCGCCGTGCCGCGCCTGCGCGCGCGCCAGGGCGAACTCGCCGACCGCTTCCATGGCGCGCCGTCGCACGCGCTCACCGTGGCCGGCGTCACCGGCACCAACGGCAAGACGTCGACGGTGCAGCTGCTCGCGCAGGCGCTGAGCCTGCGCGGCACGGTCGCCGGCACGATCGGCACGCTCGGCGCGGGCCTGCACGGTCGCCTCGAAGCCGGCGAACGCACGACGCCCGACGTGATCTCGGTGCACCGCCTGCTGGCGAAGATGCGCGACGCCGGCGCGACGCATGTCGCGATGGAAGTCTCGTCGCACGCGCTGGCGCAGGGCCGCGTCGACGCGGTCGCGTTCCGGGTCGCGGTGTTCACCAACCTCACGCGCGACCACCTCGATTTCCACGGCACCATGCAGGCGTACGGCGCCGCGAAGGCGATGCTGTTCGCATGGCCGACGCTGCAGGCGGTGGTCGTGAACCTCGACGATCCGTTCGGCCCGGGCCTGCTCGCCGACGCCACGCCCGGGGCGCGTCGCATCGGCCTGACCTCGCGCGGCACGGCCGGCGCCGCGCTGCGCGCCGAGCGCGTCGCGCTGACGCCGGCCGGCGTCGAGTTCCAGCTGGTGGAGAACGGCCACGCCTGCGCCGTGGCGTCGCCGCTGCTGGGCCGCTTCAACGTCGACAATCTTCTGGCGGTCGCCGGCGCGCTGCGCGCGCTCGACTGGTCGCTGCAGGACATCGCGGCGACGCTGCCGCGGCTGACGCCGGTCGGCGGGCGCATGAGTCGCGTCGGTGGCACGGGTGGCCGGCCGCTGGTCGTGGTCGATTACGCGCACACGCCCGACGCGCTGCAGCAGGCGCTGGCCGGCCTGCGCGAGCACACGCCCGGGCGGCTCACCTGCGTGTTCGGCTGTGGCGGCGAGCGCGATGCCGGCAAACGCCCGCTGATGGCCGCGATCGCGCAGGCCGGTGCCGACCGCGTGATCGTCACCGACGACAACCCGCGCGGCGAGGACGGCGACCGCATCGTCGCCGACATCCTCGCCGGCTTCGTCGACGCCGCGCGCGTGACGGTGCTGCGCGACCGTCGCGCGGCGATCGCCGAGGCGCTGCGCGACGCCGGCGCCGGCGACATCGTGCTGGTCGCCGGCAAGGGTCACGAGCCGTACCAGGAAGTCGCCGGCGTGCGGCATCCGTTCGACGACCTGCAGGTCGCCGGCGAACTGTTGGGGAGCGGGCGGCGCACGGACGCGCCGGTCGTCCCGGAGCGCGGTGCATGAGGCCGCTGGCGCTGTCGCAGGTCGCGCGCTGGGTCGAGGGCCGCCACCTCGGAACCGACGCGACGATCAGCTCGGTGTCGACCGACACGCGCGCGCTGCGGCCGGGTGCGCTGTACGTCGCGCTGCGCGGCGAGCGCGTCGATGGCCACGACCTCGCCGCGCAGGCCGCCGAAGCCGGCGCCGCGGCGCTGCTCGTGCAGCGCGAAGTCGAGTCCGCGCTGCCGCAGGTGCTGTGCGCCGACACGCAGGACGCGCTCGGCGAACTCGCGGCGGGCGTCCAGCAGGGGCGTCCGGCGGTCGTCGTCGCGCTCACCGGCAGCAACGGCAAGACCTCGGTGAAGGCGCTCGCGCTCGGGATCCTGTCGCGCGCCGGCGAGGCGTACGCGAATCCCGGCAACCGCAACAACGAGATCGGCCTGCCGCTCGCCGTGCTCGACGCGCCGGAGACTGCACGCTTCGCGATCTACGAGATGGGCGCCGGCCAGCCGGGCGACATCGCGTACCTCGCGTCGATCGCGCCGCCGCAGGTCGCGCTGGTGAACAACGTGATGCCGGCACACATGGAACGCATGGGCTCGCTGCTCGGCATCGCCGAGACGAAGGGCGCCGTGTACGAAGCGCTGCCCGACGACGGCGTCGCCGTGGTGAACGCCGACGACGCGTTCGCGCCGTGGTTCATGCAGCGCATCGGCCACCGCCCGGTGCTGCGTTTCGGGCTCGAGAACGATGCGCATATCCGCGCGAGCGCGCTGCGCACCGACGCCGACGGCAGCACGTTCCGGCTGCACACGCCGGCCGGCGACGCCGAGGTGCGGCTGCCGCTCCCGGGCCGGCACGGCGTGATGAACGCGCTCGCCGCCACCGGCCTCGCGCTCGGCGCGGGCGCGTCGTTCGACGACGTCGTCGCCGGACTGCACGCCGCGCAGCCGGTACCGGGGCGGCAGATTCCGCATCGCCTGCGCGGCGGCGCCGTGCTGGTGGACGACAGCTACAACGCGAACCCGGGTTCCGTCGCGGCGGCGATCGCCGCGCTCGCGCAGGCTGGCGGCGAGGCGTGGCTCGTGCTCGGCGAGATGAAGGAACTGGGCCGCGACGAGGAAGCGCTGCACGCGCAGGTCGGCGCGCAGGCGCGCGCGGCTGGCCTCCGGCGGCTGTGGACCGTCGGCCCGCTCGCCGCCGCGGCGTCGCGCGCGTTCGGCGACGGCGCGCGGCATTTCGACGATCGCGACGCGCTGCTGGCGGCGCTGGGACCGGCGCTTCGTGCCGGTGGCGCCGGCGTGCGCTGCGTCGTCAAGGGTTCGCGCTCCAGCGCGATGGACGTGGTGATCGCGGCGCTGCTCGCCGCGGACTCGGAAGGAACCGCCTGATGCTGCTCGAACTCGCCCGCTGGCTGCACGAGATGGGATGGATGCCGCCGCTGTTCGGCTACATCACGTTCCGCGGCATCCTCGGTGCGCTCACCGCGTTGCTGCTCTCGCTGTGGCTCGGCCCGTACGCGATCGCCCGGCTCAAGCGCCTGAAGGGCGGGCAGCCGATCCGCACCGACGGCCCGCAGTCGCACTTCTCGAAGGCGGGAACGCCGACGATGGGCGGCTCGCTGATCCTGACGACGATCTGCCTGTCGACGCTGCTCTGGGCCGACCTGCGCAACCGGTATGTGTGGGTGCTGCTGGCGGTGCTGGTCGCGTTCGGGCTGATCGGGTGGCTCGACGACTGGATCAAGATCGTCAAGCGCGATCCCAACGGGCTGAAGTCGCGGCACAAATACCTGCTGCAGTCCGTGTTCGGGCTCGCCGTCGCGCTGGTGCTGTATTTCACCGCCGATTCGCCCGTCGCGACCACGCTCTACCTGCCGCTGCTGAAGGGCGTCGCGATTCCGCTCGGCGGCCTGTTCGTGGTGATCGCGTACCTGTGGATCGTCGGCTTCTCGAACGCGGTGAACCTCACCGACGGCCTCGACGGCCTCGCGATCATGCCGACGGTCCTGGTCGCCTCGGCGCTCGGCGTGTTCGCGTACGCGTCGGGCAACGCGGTGTTCTCGCAGTACCTGCAGATCCCGCCGGTGCCGGGCGCCGGCGAGATCACCATCTTCTGCGCCGCGATCGCCGGCGCCGGGCTCGGCTTCCTGTGGTTCAACACGTACCCGGCGATGGTGTTCATGGGCGACATCGGCGCGCTGGCCCTCGGCGCCGCCCTCGGCACGATCGCGGTGATCGTCCGGCAGGAAGCGATCCTGGTCGTGATGGGCGGCATCTTCGTGGTCGAGACGCTGTCGGTGATGATCCAGGTCGCCAGCTTCAAGCTCACCGGCCGCCGCGTGTTCCGGATGGCGCCGATCCACCACCACTTCGAGCTGAAGGGCTGGCCGGAACCGCGCGTGATCGTCCGCTTCTGGATCATCTCGGTGATGCTCGTGCTCGTCGGCC
>CAMPHE010000018.1 GCA_946885815.1 uncultured Arenimonas sp. | reverse complement strand
ATGGCCCTTCCAGCCGCAGGCGTCGATCAGCCACGCGGCCGACAGCTTGCGCTGCCCGTCGGCACCGGGAAACACCGGCAGGCCCGGATGCGCGTCGGCCAGCGCCGCGGCGGCCGCGGCGTCGACGACCGGGTTCTTGAAGAAGCTGCCGGCGTTGCCGACCAGCGCCGGGTTCGGCAGCTTGCGCGTGCGGATGCGGCTGATCGCCTCGGCGACATGGACCGCGCGCGGCGACTCCACCCCCATGCGCGCGAGTTCCTCGCGCACGCCGGCGTAGTCGGTGCGCAGCGCGCGCGCGCGCGGCAGGCGCAGTTCCAGCGCGGTGACGACCCAGCGGTCGGCGTCGCGCTTGAACAGGCTGTCGCGATAGCCGAAACCGCAGTCCGACGCCGACAGGCGCTTGACCTGCCCCGTATCGCGCCGGAACGCCTCGACGGTATCGACGAATTCGGACAGCTCGACGCCGTAGGCGCCGATGTTCTGGATCGGCGCGGCGCCGACGGTGCCGGGGATCAGCGCCATGTTCTCGAGTCCGCACAGGCCGCGCGCGAGCGTCCAGCCGACGAGGTCGTTCCACGCCATCCCCGCGTCCGCGCGCACCACCGCGCTGTCGCCGTCGTCCCGCACGATCGTCGCGCCGGCCATCGTCAGGCAGATCACCACCCCGGGGAAATCGGCCGCGAACAGCACGTTGCTGCCTTCGCCCAGCACCATCACCGGGCCGTCGCGCAGCATCGCGAACTCGAACAGCTCCGCGAGCGCGTCGGCGCGCGACACGTCGGCCATCATCGCCGCGCGCGCCGGGACGCGGAAGGTGTTGCGACCGGCGAGCGAGACGTCGTCGGCCAGCCGGTAGCCGCTCACCCGACGTTCTCGCGTCGGCGGCGGATGGCGTCGACGCATTCGCCGACCAGCTCCGGGCCGCGGTAGACCATGCCGCTGTAGAACTGCACCATCGTCGCGCCGGCGGCGATCTTGCCGGCGGCGTCGGCGCCATTGAGGATGCCGCCGACGCCGATCAGCGGGATCGCCGGATCGAGCCGGCCGCGCAGCCGGCGCAGTACCGCGGTCGACTTCCCGTACAGCGGCGCGCCCGACAGGCCGCCGGCTTCGCCGGCGTGGCGATGGCCTTCGACCGGCAGCCGGTCGACCGTGGTGTTGGTCGCGATCACGCCGTCGACGTGCAGGTCGCCGAGCACGCGCGCGCACGACTCGATGTCCTCGTCGGTGAGGTCGGGGGCGATCTTCACCAGCATCGGCACGCGCCGGCCGTGCTGCGCGCCGAGCCGCTCCTGCGCCTCGCGCAGCACGCCGACGAGATTCCGCAGCGCCTGTTCTTCCTGCAGCTCGCGCAGGCCGGCGGTGTTCGGCGACGAGATGTTCACCGTCACATAGTCGGCGAGCGGGTACACGCGCTCGAGGCAGAACAGGTAGTCCTCGTGCGCCGACTCGTTCGGCGTGTCCTTGTTCTTCCCGATGTTGATGCCGAGCAGCCCGTGCCGGCGCCGCGCGCGCGAGACGTTGCGCACCAGCGCGTCGACCCCGTCGTTGTTGAAGCCCAGCCGGTTGATCACCGCCTGGTGCTCGGGCAGCCGGAACATCCGCGGCTTCGGGTTCCCGGCCTGCGGCTTCGGCGTCACCGTGCCGACCTCGACGAAGCCGAACCCCAGCGCCAGCAGCGCGTCGACATGCGTCCCGTTCTTGTCGAGGCCCGCGGCGCAGCCGACGGGGTTCGGGAATTCCAGCCCGAACGCGCGCGTCGGCAGCGGCCTCGGCCGCGATGCGAACAGCGGATTGAGCCCGGTCCGGTACGCCGCCTCCAGCGAGGCGAGCGCGAGACCGTGGGCCCGCTCGGCGTCGACGCCGAACAGGAAGGGCCGGGCGAGCGAATACATGCGGCGGCGTTGCTCAGCCGCCGTTGGCGGCGATGAACGCGGCGAGCCCGCCGAAGAACAGGATCGCGACGATCACCAGCAGGATCGCCAGCACGCCGAACGCGATCGACACCCACCCGAGCACGAGGCCGGCGACGGCCATGCCGTCGCCGTCGATGTTCGGATCGCGCCGGATCTCGGCGCGGGCCATGTGGCCGCAGATCACCGCGGCGATCGACCCGAGGAACGGCAGCAGCGTCCAGCCGAGGATGCCGGAGACCAGGCTCGTGATCGCCAGCGCGCTGGTCGGGCGCGCGACCGGCGCCGGCGGCGCGGCCGGCGGCAGCGCCGGGGACGGTGGCGGCGACGCGGGCGGCAGGTTCGGTTCCGTGGTCATCGCGCTCTCCTCAGAGGTCGAACTTGATGCCCTGCGCGAGCGGCAGGGAATCGGAGTAGTTGATCGTGTTGGTCTGGCGGCGCATGTAGACCTTCCACGCGTCGGAACCGGATTCGCGGCCGCCGCCGGTTTCCTTCTCGCCGCCGAACGCGCCGCCGATCTCGGCGCCGGAGGTGCCGATGTTGACGTTGGCGATGCCGCAGTCCGAACCCGACGCAGCCAGGAACTTCTCCGCCGACTTCAGGTTGTTGGTGAAGATCGACGACGACAGGCCCTGCGGCACGTCGTTCTGCATCGCGATCGCCTCGTCGAGCGTCGAATACTTCATCACGTACAGGATCGGCGCGAAGGTTTCGTGCTGCACGATCGCATCGGAGTTCTTCAGGCCGGTGACGATCGCCGGCAGCACGTAGTTGCCCGGGCGGTCGATGCGCGCGCCGCCGGTGGCGATGGTGCCGCCGGCGGCCTTCGCCGCGGCGATCGCGTCGAGGTACGCGTCGACGCCGTCGCTGCTGTTGAGCGGGCCCATCAGGTTCGCCGGGTCGGTCGGGTCGCCGATCTTCTTCTCGACCTGCTTGTACGCCGCGACCAGCTTCGCCAGCACGTCGTCGTGGATCGATTCGTGCACGATCAGTCGGCGCGTGGTGGTGCAGCGCTGGCCGGCGGTGCCGACGGCGCCGAACGCGATCGCCGGGATCGCCAGCTTCAGGTCGGCGGTGGGGTCGACGATGATCGCGTTGTTGCCGCCGAGTTCCAGCAGCGAGCGGCCCATCCGGCGCGCGACGCGTTCGCCGACCATCCGGCCGACCTTCGTGGAGCCGGTGAAGCTGATCAGCGGAATGCGGCGGTCGTCGACGAACGTCGACGCGAGTTCGGTGCCGGCGTCGTTGAACAGGAAGAACAGGTCCGGGAAGCCGCCCTTCGCGAGCGCCTCGTTGCAGATCTTCATCGACGCGATCGCCGACAGCGGGGTCTTCGGCGACGGCTTCCAGATGCAGACGTCGCCGCAGACGCCGGCGACGAAGCTGTTCCACGCCCACACGGCGACCGGGAAATTGAACGCCGAGATGATGCCGACGATGCCGAGCGGGTGGTACTGCTCGTACATGCGGTGTCCCGGGCGCTCGGAATGCATCGTCAGGCCGTAGAGCTGGCGCGAGAGGCCGACGGCGAATTCGCCGATGTCGATCATCTCCTGCACCTCGCCGTCGCCTTCGGGCTTGGACTTGCCCATTTCCAGCGCGACCAGCGAACCCAGCGCGTCCTTGTGCGTGCGCAGCGCGTCCGCGCACAGGCGGATGGCCTCGCCGCGGCGCGGCGCCGGGGTCGTGCGCCAGACCCTGAACGCCGCCTGCGCGCGCTCGAGGATCAGTTCGTAATCGGCCTGCGACGACGCGTAGACCCGCCCGAGCACCTCGCCATTGCCCGGGTTCACGGGTTCGATCACGCCCGCGTCACGGGTTTTCGACCATTCGCCGTGGCCGAGGTAGGTGCCGGATTCCTGGGCGGTCAGGCCGAGGGCGGTGAGGACTGCATGGGTCATTGCGGGCTCCGAAGGCGGACGGCCAAGGCTCGGCCGGAAAGGTGCGGCCCCGATACGATTCGAACGTACGACCTTCCCCTTAGGAGGGGGACGCTCTATCCAGCTGAGCTACGGGGCCAAGGCCGCCGATTATCGCAGAAAGAAAAAGGCCGGACGCGAGTCCGGCCTTTCGATTCGTGGTGGAGAGGATGGGGATCGAACCCACGACCTCATCGATGCGAACGATGCGCTCTCCCAGCTGAGCTACCCCCCCACGGAAGGTCCGGCGATTATAAAGGCCCCCGCCGCCGTTGGAAACCCTGTGCCCGGAAATCTGCTCAGAGCAGATTATCGGGGCAGGAGGGGGGCGAGCACGGGTTCGAGGAGTTCGCGGCGCCAGCCGGACAGCGCGTCGGGCCAGCCGCGGCCATCGAGGAGGGCTTCGAGGTGGCGGCGAGCGCAGAGCAGGCCGTCGGGCAGCCCGTGCGCGCGCGCCTGTGCGGCCACCGCTTCCTGCAGGGCTTTCAGTGCCTGCTTGTCGTAGGTCGGCTCGCGCAGCAGCGGCAGTGCGCGTTCTTCGGCGGTGATGTCGGCCGACAGCAGGTTCCACAGTTCGGCGCGCGACTTGCGCGGTGCTTTCGGGTGCCGGTCCAGTACGTCCTCGAACGCGGCGGCATCCGCCGGCGGACGCCGCGCGAGCATCACCGCCAGCTCGGGATCGAGCACCCAGCTTTTCGGCCGGTCGCTCCGTCGCGCTTCGCGGTCGCGCCAGCGCAGCAGGCGCCACAGTCGCGCCTGGCCCCCGGCGTCGAGGGACTGCGCGCTGCGCAGCGACAGATGCGGCCACGGATCGTCGCCGTCGGCAGCGGCCTGTCGCAGTGCGCGCTCGGCGTCGGCCAGGCGCCAGTCGTCACGCCCCAGTGCCTGCAGCATCGGCGCCAGGTGCGCGTGCACCGCATGCAGATAGCGCACGTCGTCGGCGGCGTATTCGCGCTGCGCGTCGCTGAGCGGGCGCCGCAGCCAGTCCGAACGCGTTTCGCCCTTGGCGAGCGCGACGCCGGTTATCATCTCCACGAGCTTCTGATAGCCCAGGCCGGCGCCGAGCCCGCACAGCGCCGCGGCCACCTGCGTGTCGAACAGCGGCGCCGGCAAGGCGTCGCAGCCGCGCTGCAGCGCCTGCAGGTCCTCGCTGGCGCTGTGCATCAGCTTCGTCACCGCCGGATCGACGAGCAGCGGCCGCAACGCAGCGGCGATGCCGGGCGCCAGCGGATCGACCAGCAGCACGTCGCCCGGCACCGCCAGCTGCACCAGCGCCAGCTGGGGATAGAACGTGCGCTCGCGGATGAATTCGGTGTCGAGCGCGACCAGCGGCTGGCCGGCCCAGCCGGCGAGATGCGCGGCGAGGTGTTCGGGGGTGTCGATCCAGATCAAGACGGAAGCCGCGGTTGCCAGAAGCCGGCACCTTAGCCTAACTTCGGGCAGCCCAGGTCGATCCGACGCCACCCGGCCCCGCGCCTGCGAATGTCCCCTTTCCTGCGAATCCCCGGCGTGCTCCTGGTCGCCGTGCTCGCGACCGCCTGCGGCGATCGCGATGCCGCCGCCGCGCCGGCCGGCGAACCGCCGCCCGCCGTCGACCCGGCGGTGCTCGAAGCGCCGGTCGAGAGCGGCACCGGCGCCACGACCCCGGTCGCCGACGTGGGCGAATGGTCGCCGGCGCTCGCGGCCGTCGCCGCCGACGACATCGACGGCGTGCTTCGCGCTGCCGAGGCCGCGCGCGAGGCGGGCAGGCTGGTCGGGCCCCGCATCGACGACACCGCACCGGCTCCCGTGCCGCCGATCGATGGCGAAGCCGACGTCGCGCCCGAGCCGGGCGCGCTCGAACAGTATCTGTCCGTGCTCGCCGTGGCGCCGGAGAACGAAGCCGCGATGGCCGGTGTCGCCGCGATCGTCGACGAACTGATGCGCCGCGGCGGCCTCGCGCTGGTGCAGGGCAAGGTCGGCGAAGCGCAGCGCACGCAGCGGATCGTCGAGCGCGCGCTGCCGACGCATCCGGAGCTGGCGTCCTACCGCGAGCGGGTCGCCGCCGGGCGTCGCGCCGAAGCTCTCGTCCGCACGGGTGACGAACGCGCGCGCGTTGGTCGCATCCTGCTCCCGGAAGGCAAGGGCGCGGTGGCCGCCTATCGCGATGCGCTGGAGGAAGTGCCCGATTTCGTCCCGGCGCTGGACGGCATCGCGCGGATGCTTTCGGCGCGTCTGAACGAGGCGCTGGCCGCGGCGCAGGCGGGCGAATACGACGACGCCGAGCATCGGCAGGCCGAAGCCGCCCGGATCGACGCGCAGTCGCCGGCACTGCAGGACATGGCGGCGCGTCTCGTCGAACTGCGGCGCGCGCGCACCGAGGTGCTGGTCGCGCAGGGCCATGCGGCGGTCGACGCGCTCGACCTGGAACTGGCCGCGCGCCGGCTGGAGGAGGCCGAACGTGTCTCGGTGCAGGCACAGGGGCTGGATGATCTGTCGCAGCGCATCGAGCTGGCGCGCCACTACGGGCGGTTCCGCCCCGGGCAGGTCTTCCGCGACCCGCTCGAAAGCGGCGGCGAGGGCCCGGAAATGATCGTGCTGGCGCACGGCCGCTACGCGATGGGATCGCCCGAGGACGAACCAGACCGGCAGGACAGCGAGGGCCCCGCGCACGCGGTCACGTTCGCCCGCGGCGTCGCGATCGCGCGCACGGAGACCACCGTGGGGGAGTACGCCCGCTTCGTCGAAGCCACCGGTCATCGCGGCGTCGCCACGCGACGCGGGCGTTCGACGATCTACGACGAGCGCGCCGGCACGATGGCCGAGCGCAGCGGCGTCGACTGGCGGCACGATCACGCCGGCGCCAGGGCGGCGCCCGAAGGGCCGGTGCTGCACGTCGCGTTCGAGGACGCCGAGGCGTATGCCGCCTGGCTGTCGGCGCAGACCGGCGAACGCTACCGCCTGCCGAGCGAGGCGGAGTTCGAATACGCGCTGCGCGGTGGACGGGCCGACGCCTACCCGTGGGGCAGCGGCGCGCCGCCGCGCGTGGTCGGCAACCTCACCGGCGACGGCGACCGCTCGCGGTCGGGACGTCGCTGGTCGAACGCGATCGAAGGTTACGACGACGGCCACTGGGGTCCCGCCCCGGCGCGCAGCTATCCGGCGGAAGCGTTCGGCACGTTCGACCTCGTCGGCAACGTGTCGGAGTGGGTACTCGACTGCTGGCACGACAGCTATCTGCGCGCACCGGTCGACGGCAGCGCGTGGATCAATCCGGGGTGCGGCGACCGCGTGGTGCGCGGCGCGTCCTGGGCCAGCACGCTCGATCGCGCGCGCTCGGCGTACCGTCAGCCGTCGCCGGTCGAAACGACGCACGCGCGACTCGGGTTCCGCGTCGTCCGCGACCTCTGAGCCGGGAACGGATTCAGCGCTTTCTTGCGCGCACCGCGCGGGCGCGGGTCGCCGCGGGCGGCGGGGTCGTCGTGCTCACGCCCAGCCCCTGCGACAGCGACTTCCACATGTCCATGTTGCGCTCGGCGAGCGAGTTGAGCAGCGACCAGGCGGCCGCCGGCTGCACGAGGTGGCCGAGCTGTCCGCGCAGCGTCTGCTGCTGTTCGAGGAAGAACTGCAGGCTGCGTTCGAGGAAGCTCGACATCGCGCCCTGCAGGGAATCGCCGCGGAAACGGATCACCTGGGTCAAAAGCTCGGTGCTGAAGATCGGCTGCCCGTGTTCCTCGTGCTCGGCGATGATCTGCATCAGCACCTGGCGGGTCAGGTCGGCGCCGGTGCGCGCGTCGCGGACGACGAACAGTTCGCGCTCGACGATCAGCTGGCGGACATCCTCGAGCGTGATGTAGCTGGAGATCTCGGTGTCGTAGAGCCGCCGGTTCGGATACTTCTTGATGATGCGCAGGGGCGTCATGGGGAGAACCGGAGCGGGCGCGGAAGGGATTCGCAGCATCCTCCCGGGCCGGCCGGCGCGCAACCGGCGCGCGCGCGGCGCGCCGGCATCACTCGCCGTCGTCGGCCGCCGTGGCGGCGGCCGCGCGACGCCGTGGAATGCGGGCCGGGTCGAACGCGTCCAGCGCCACCCGCAACGCGCGCGCCGGCGGGAGGGCGGGGACGGCCGACGCCGGCTGCCCGAGGAACGCCCACGCGGCGCGCAAGGCGGGCAGCGGGTCGTCGTCGTCGACCGGCAGCGATCGCAGCGATTTCGAGAGCTTGGCGCCGGTCGCGTCCAGCGCCAGCGGCAGGTGCGCATAGCGCGGCGTCGGCAGGCCGAGGCGACGCTGCAGATGGATCTGTCGCGGCGTCGAATCGAGCAGGTCGGCCCCGCGGACCACCTCGTCGATGCGCTGGTCGGCATCGTCGACGACCACCGCGAGCTGGTACGCCCACAGCCCGTCGGCACGGCGCAGCACGACATCGCCGACGTCCCGCGCCAGCGACTGCGCGAAGGATCCCTGGATCGCGTCTTCGAAGCCGAGGTCCGCCTCCGGCATCCGGAGCCGCACCGCGGCCGGCCGCCGGGCGGCGGACGGCACGCAGCGGCGGTGGATGCCGCCGGTCGCCTGCAGGTCGGCGCGACTGCAGCGGCATTCGAACGCGTCGCCGCTCGCGAGCAGCCGTCGCAGCGCCGCGTCGTAGAGCGCGCCGCGGTCGCTCTGGCGCACCACCGGCCCGTCGGCGTCCAGGCCGAACGCCCGCAGGCTGGCCAGCTGCGCCCCGGCGGCGCCCGGCACTTCGCGCGGACGGTCCACGTCCTCCATGCGTACCAGCCATTCGCCGCCGCCGCGGCGCGCCATCATCCAGCTGCCCACGGCGGCGACCAGCGAGCCGAAATGCAGCGGTCCGGTCGGCGAGGGCGCGAAACGGCCGCGGTGGGGAGTGTCCATGTCGACTTGAATTTAACCGGTGCCGGGTACATTGCACGGAGACGATGGCATCGCGCCGTCCCGAAGGATTTCCATGTTCAAGCGTATCGCGCTGTTTCTCGCCACCAACCTCGCGGTGATGGTGCTGCTGGGCGTCGTGCTCACGGTGCTGCAGCGCGTGTTCGGGGTCACGCTCGGCGATACCGGCACGCTGCTGGTGTTCGCCGCGGTGTTCGGCTTCGGCGGTGCGTTCATTTCGCTGGCGATTTCAAAGTGGGTCGCCAAGCGCGGCATGGCGCTGCGGATCATCACCGAGCCGCGTGGCGAGGGCGAGGCATGGCTGGTCGCCACCGTCCGCCGGCAGGCGGAGGCGGCGGGCATCAAGATGCCGGAAGTCGGCATCTTCGACGCGCCGGAGATCAACGCGTTCGCCACCGGCCCGAGCCGCAACAACTCGCTGGTGGCGGTCTCGACCGGATTGCTGCGGGCGATGAGTCGCGACGAGGCCGAGGCCGTGCTGGGCCACGAAGTCAGCCACGTCGCCAACGGCGACATGGTGACCATGGCGCTCATCCAGGGCGTGCTGAACACGTTCGTGATCTTCCTGGCGCGCATCGTCGGCCGTCTCGTCGACGCGTGGCTCAGCGGCAACCGCGACGGCGGCACCGGGCCGTTCTACTTCATCATCGTGCTGGCGCTGGACGTCGTCTTCGGGCTGTTCGCGTCGATGATCGCGATGTGGTTCAGCCGCTGGCGCGAATTCCGCGCCGACCGCGGTGGCGCGCAGCTCGCCGGGCGCCCGAAGATGATCGCCGCGCTGCAGCGGCTGTCGCAGACGTATGGCGCGACCACGTTGCCGACGGAGGTGCGGGCGTTCGGGATCTCGGGCCATGTCGGCCGCGGGCTGAAGCGGCTGTTCATGAGCCACCCGCCGCTCGAGGAACGCATCGCCGCGCTGCAGAACGCCCCCGTCGACAACACCTCGGCCGTCGTTCGCGGCTGAAGCCGCTCCTACGAGCCGCTCCTGCGAGCCGCTCCTACCCGAAGTCGTAGTTCATCTGCGGGCCGGCGGCGGCGAGGAAGTTGCCCTCGACGAAGTCCATGCCCATCGCGAACAGCGCGCTCATCGTGGTCGCGTCGCTGACGAATTCGGCGACGGTCAGCTTGCCGGCCGCGTGCGCCTTTTCGACGATCTCGCGCACCTGCTTCTGCACTTCGGCGTTCTTCGCGACGTCCTGGATGAAGCTGCGGTCGATCTTCAGGATCGACGGGTCGAAATGCGTGAGCATCTGGAACGAGTTCAGCCCGGTGCCGAACTGTTCGAGCGCGACGCGGCAGCCGATCTTCGCGACCGCCTGCTGGAACGACTGCACCGCGCGCAGGTGCGTGAACACTTTCGACTCGGGGATCTGCAGCACCAGTCGCTCGCCGGGGATGCCGCTGGCCTTCACCTGCTCGGCGATGTGGTTCTCGAGGCCGCCTTCGACCAGCGAGGCCGGGGTGATCTTCACGAAGAGGTTGGTGTGCCGGCCCGCCTTCTGCCGCTCGGCGATTTCCTTCACTGCGCGCGCGATCACCCAGCGGTCGATGTCGTCGAGCAGGCCGTGTTCCTCGGCGATCGCGAGATAGGTCATCGGCGGGATGATTTCGCCGCCGGGGCCCTTCATCCGCAGGTAGACGTCGTAGTTCTCTTCCTCGGCGCCGGTGAGGCTGATGATCGGCTGGTAGTGCAGCACGAACTGGTCGCCGTCGAGCGCCTCGCGGATGCGCTGCACCCACGCCTGGATGCGCTCTTCCTCGGCGCGGTCGCGCGCCGCCGGGTCGAAGATCTCGATGCGGTTGCCGCCCATGCCGGCGCTGGACGCCAGGCACTGGCTGGCCTTGCCCGTGACCTGCGAGACGCTGGCGATCTTCTCGCCGATCTGCACTCCGCCGACGCTGACGCCCAGGTTCACCGACCGCTCGCCGATCTCGAGGATGTGGCCATGGAACGCGTCGCGGATCCGCTCGGCCTGCGCCTGGCTGCGCTTGTGGTCGTGCGCCATGCACAGCACCGCGAAGCTGTGGTCGCTCATCCGCGCCGCCAGCGTGTCGGGGTCGAGCGCCGAGGTGATGCGCTCGGCGATGCCCTTCACCAGTTCGTCGGCATGGGCCAGGCCGATCTCGGCGAGCAGGTTCTCGTAATGGTCGGGTTCCAGCAGCAGGAACGCCTGCTGTCCCTGGCCTTCGGCGGCGCGCGCGACGGCGGCCTCGACCTCGGTCATGAAATGCTGGCGGTTGTACATGCCGGTCAGCGCGTCGCGCTGCCGCAGCGTATCCAGCTCCTTGACCATGTCCGGGTCGACCGCCTGCTGGCGGAAGACGATCTGCAGGCAGGCCTCGCCCTCGTAGGTGGCCTGCGCGAATTCCATCACCGCGTCGAAACTGCTGCCGTCGGCGCGCTGCGCCTGCAGTTCCAGCTGCTTCGGCGGTGCTTCGCCCTTGCCGAGGCGCTTGAGCAGCTGCTTGAACGAATCGGAATTGTCGGGCGAGATCAGGTCGAGCACCGACACGCCCTCGATGTCCTCGAACGACTCGAACCCGAACATCTCCAGATAGGCGTCGTTCGCGCGGATGTGCATGCCCTCGTGCACGTACGCGATCGGGTCGCGCGAGGAGGCGATCAGCGAGTCGCAGCGCCGTTCGGTTTCGCGCAGCGCGGCCTCGAGGTGGCGCAGTCCGCGACGCGCCTGCAGCCCGCCGAACTCGGCGCGGACCACGGCCTGCACGTGCTCGGGCTTCTGCCTCAGCGCGATGTCGCGGATGCCGAGCGAGAGCGCGCTCAGCGCGATCTTCTCGTCGAGCACGGTGCTCGCGACCACCACGGGAATGTCCTTGCCGGTCGCGATCACGCGCTCGACGACATGGGCGATCGGGATGTATTTCGCGTCGAACGCGGCGAGTACCAGGTCGATGCTCTGCGAGCCGAGGATGCTGGCGAGGTCATCCTCGCTTTCGGGCCGGTGCGGACGCACCGCCATGCCTCCGTTTCGCAGATGGCTGATGAGCTGCTCGGCGTCCTCGAGCCGGTCTTCCACCAGGAGCAGTCGGATCACGGCGTCCTGCTGTGCCATCCAGGTTTGCTCCTTTACGCATCAATGGCTTGCATCGGGGGACCGTGAAGATACCAGAATCCCTCTGCGCGGCACTACAGCGGGCGCTTCGCGGGGTCCCCGGGCACCTCGCGCACCAGCCGCGGCACCAGATAGCCCGGCAGGCGGGCGGCGAGGCCGTCGTGCAGTTCCCGCGCGCGGCCATCCGGGACTTCGAAATGCGCGGTGCCGGCGACGCGGTCGAGCTGGTGCAGGTAATAGGGCAGCACGCCCGCCGCGAACAGCCGCTCCGACAGCTCCGCGAGCACGCCGGCGTCGTCGTTGACGCCGCGCAGCAGCACCGCCTGGTTCAGCAGCGTCGCGCCGGCGGCGCGCAGCGCGGCGAGCGCTTCGGCGACGGGCGCGTCGACCTCCGCCGGATGGTTGGCGTGGACCACGACCACCACCTGTTGCGGCAGCCGCGCGAGCCAGTCGAGCAGACCCGCGTCGACCCGTTCGGGCAGGACGATCGGCAACCGGGTATGCAGGCGCAACCGGCGCACATGCGGCAGCGCCGCGAGGGCGTCGGTGAATTCCGCGAGCTTGGGCGTGGCCAGCGACAGCGGGTCGCCGCCCGACAGCAGCACTTCGGCGATCGATTCGTCCGCGCGAAGGTAGGCGAGCGCCTCCGCCCAGCGGCCGGCCGCCGCCGTCTGTTCCTCGTAGGGGAAGTGCCGGCGGAAGCAGTAGCGGCAATGCACCGCGCAGCTGCCGGTCGCGACCAGCAGCGCGCGGCCGGCGTATTTGTGGATCACGCCACCGCCGCCGCTCGCGGCCGCATCGCCCACCGCGTCGACGCCGAAGCCCGGGACGACCCGGTCCTCGTCGTCGAGCGGCAGCACCTGTCGCAGGAGCGGGTCGTGCGGGTCGCCCCGGCGCATCTTCGCGACGAAGCCGCGCGGCACGCGCAGCGGAAACGCCGCGCCGGGCCCCGTCGGCAAGCGCGCGGCCAGTCCGGGGAGGTCGAGCAGCGCCAGCAGTTCGCGTGGATCGCGCACCGCGTCGCGCCAGAGTGACTGCCAGCGGGG
>CAMPHE010000017.1 GCA_946885815.1 uncultured Arenimonas sp. | reverse complement strand
AGCCGAAGCAGTGGTAGAACTGCTTCGTCGGCGACACGGTGAACGACGGCGAGCGTTCGTCGTGGAACGGGCACCGCGCGGAGTACTCGCGGCCCTGGCGCTTCAGCGGCACGCGGCTGCCGACCACCTCGACGATGTCGGTGCGGGCGAGCAGGTCGTCGATGAAGGCGTCGGGCAGGCGGGCCATCGCGCAATTCTGCCTTGCTTGGAGCGGTCGCGGCACAGCCCGTCGAACCGGTTCCACCGGCAGTATCGGAGCTCTGGAACTGGCAGGAGATTGAATCGGGCCGTCAAGCTCCCCGCTGTGAATCTCCGAACAAGCCGGGGCGATTCACAACGGGGGTCGCTCGAGCTTCATGTTGCCGTCGATGGCGCCCTGGTTGTTGTTGGATCGGCTGACCGAAAGGTCCTCGACCGATGGTTTCTCGGAAACTCCTCGCAATTGCGCCCTGATCGTTGCAGAGAGCTCACCGCCCCCTTCATACCCAGGGCAATTGAGTTATTCCACACGCTCATAAGTGCCCATTTCAAGGAGTTCGATGCGAGGCCTGCTTAGTTCGGGTCGGTCATTGGTTTCGTCGGGTGGAAGGAATCGGGCCAACGCCGACAGCCGGAAATGGCGCGGCGCAAGTCCCCCGCGAGCGGCACGAAGAAACTCTTCGACTCCCGCGTCGCCGGAACCAAGCTCCGCCAATTCGAACACTGCTGCTGGACAACGATCATCATAGACGATGGACCCATGCTGTGGATCTGAAAGCACCGAAGCGGAGAGCGCGGCGGTGCCTCTTGAAGAAACAAGAGTTTCTGTATTCAAGTCGCAGAGCGGCACGAATTCACTGCCAGTAGAGCAGCCACAGAGCACGAGTAGGAATGACACAATGATTGCCAAGCGCATGGTCAGCATCCCCTTGTACCAACCGCGATACCCGCGCACGCGGATTTGACCGAGTCCTCAGCGGCCGCTTGGATATTAGACAGGCATGCTTACGCCCGACGACTCTAGGCCCATCGGGTCGATCCGTTCAATGACCGCGCGGGCACCACGGCCGCGACCAGCACGCCGGAGGAAGTGTGAAATATTTCCTTTGCACGCTCGCCCTGATTGTCGGCAGCCTGGGCACACCGGCGGCCTCCAGCGAGACTGGCCACGCGCTGCAGCTTGAAGTCGTACTCGAGCTCGCGCCACGCCGGGACGGGCCGAATCAGGTCGCGGTCGGCATCACGAATGTCGGCGCCACGTCGATCCAGTTGCCGGCCCAGCCGGGATGGGATGCCGCCGGCGGCCTGGTCCTGCGCGTGACACAGGTGAATGGGTCCACGCGGACGTTGCCGTTGCTCGATGAAGCCCGAGCGGTCGCCGAGTCGACCGCCGGCCATCCGTTGCCTGCCGACCACTCGACCGCGCTGTTCCGGACCCTCGATGGCGGTGAATTGTTCTTCGCGGGGCCGGGTCAGTACCGCCTGACTGTGGCGTATTCCGGTCTTGGCTCGGAGATCGTTTCGACGCCGTTGCTGGTCACGGTCGACTGACTTCTTGCAAAAGCGGGTAGCGCGCCCGCTGCAGTATCGCGGTGACGCCCTGGCCGCCTGTCCTCCCGGGCACTCACCAAAAAAAACGGCGCCGTCTCCGGCGCCGCTCTATCGCGAGACTGCGTGGTGCCCGCCGGTCAGCCGCCGGCGAGCTTCTGCTTCAGAAGCTGGCTGACCAGACCCATATCGGCCTGCCCGGCGAGCTGCGGCTTCAGCACGCCCATCACCTTGCCCATGTCGGCCGGGCCCGCGGCGCCGGTCGACGCGACCGCGGCGTCGATCGCCGCGCGGATCGCCGCCTCGTCGAGCTTGGCCGGCAGGTAGGTGTCGATGACCTCGAGTTCGTAGCGCTCGATCTTCGCGAGGTCGTCGCGGCCGGCGGCGTCGTACTGGGTGATCGAATCCTTGCGCTGCTTCACCATCTTCTCGAGCACGGCCAGCACCAGCGGGTCGGTCATCTCGACGCGCTCGTCGACTTCCTTCTGCTTGATCGCGGCATTGATCAGGCGGATGACGGCGAGGCGGTCCTTCTGGCCCGACTTCATCGCGGTCTTCATGTCTTCGGTGAGCTGGGACTTGAGGCTCATGGCATTTCTCCGGGGGCTATAAACACGAAAAGCCGGCGACGCTCGCGCGTGCCGGCTTTCCGGAGCGACGCAGGCTCAGTAGAGCCGCTGGCGCTTCGTGACGTCGCGCGAGCTGCGGCGCAGCTGGCGCTTCACCGCGGCGGCCGCCTTGCGCTTGCGCTCCTGGGTCGGCTTCTCGTAGAACTCGCGCTTGCGGGTTTCGGCGAGGACGCCGGCCTTCTCGCAAGTGCGCTTGAAGCGACGCAGCGCAAACTCGAACGGCTCGTTTTCGCGGACTTTGACAGACGGCATAAGGGTTCTCTGGATACGTGGATGTCGCCCGGCCGGGCCGGCGAGCCGCGTATGATACGCGCCTCCCCCTTCCGCAGGCAACCCGGCCCGGTTTTCCGCCCCCATGCGCGTCCTCGGCATCGAAACCAGCTGCGACGAGACCGGCGTGGCCGTCTACGACACGGCCGCGGGTCTCCGGGCGCATGCGCTGTTCAGCCAGGTGGACCTGCATGCCGGCTACGGCGGGGTGGTGCCCGAGCTGGCCAGCCGCGACCACGTCCGCAAGCTGGTGCCGCTGGTCCGGCAGGTGCTCGCCGGAGCCGGGCTGGCGCCCGGCGAGCTGGACGGCGTGGCGTACACGGCCGGGCCGGGGCTGGTCGGGGCGCTGATGGTCGGCGCCGCCGCCGGCCGAGCGCTGGCCTGGGCGCTGGACGTCCCCGCGATCGGGGTCCATCACATGGAAGGCCACCTGCTGGCGCCGCTGCTGGAGGACCCGACGCTGCGACCGCCGTTCGTGGCGCTGCTGGTGTCGGGCGGGCATACCCAGCTGGTCGAGGTGGCCGCGATCGGCGACTACCGCCTGCTCGGCGAGACGCTGGACGACGCCGCCGGCGAGGCCTTCGACAAGACCGCCAAGCTGATGGGCCTGCCGTACCCGGGCGGGCCGGAACTGGCGCGGCTGGCGGAATCGGGCACGCCGGGGGCGTTCCGCTTCGCGCGGCCGATGACCGACCGCCCGGGACTGGACTTCAGCTTCTCGGGCCTGAAGACGCAGGTCCTGCTCGCGTGGCAGGCGTCGGACCGCTCGGATGCGGTGCGCGCCGACATCGCCCGCGGCTTCGAGGACGCCGTGGTCGAGACACTGGCGATCAAGTGCGAACGCGCGCTGCGGCAGACCGGCGACAAGACGCTGGTGGTCGCCGGCGGCGTCGGTGCGAATGTGCGGCTGCGCGCGCGACTGGAGACGATGGCGGCGAAGCTCGGCGGCCGCGTCTGCTTCCCGCGGCCCGAGTTCTGTACCGACAACGGCGCGATGATCGCGTTCGCCGGCGCGCTGCGGCTGCAGGCCGGGCAGCGGGAGGATGCGGGCGTGCACGTGGTGCCGCGGTGGGACATGGCATCGTTGCGGGCGGTTTAGGGAAGCGCGGCTGAAGCCGCTCCTACACGGGATCGGGAATGGACAAGGTTTTCATCGAGGCGCTCGAGATCGAGTGCGTCATCGGCATCTACGACTGGGAGCGGAAGATCCGCCAGCCGGTGGTGCTCGACCTCGAAATGGCGTTCGACAACACGGTGCCGGCGGCGAGCGACGACATCGCCCTGACGCTCGACTACAAGGCGGTCAGCAAGCGGCTGATCCAGTTCGTGTCGGAGTCGGAATTCGGGCTGGTCGAAACGCTGGCCGAGCGCTGCGCGGCGATCGTGCGCGAGGAGTTCGGCGTGCGCTGGCTGCGGCTGAAGCTGTCGAAGCCGGGTGCGGTGCGCGGCTCGAAGGCGGTCGGCGTGATCATCGAGCGCGGCACCGGCGCGTGAGCACGGCGTGGCTGAGCCTCGGGAGCAATCTCGACTCCGACGCCAACCTGCGGGCTGCGATCGCGGCGCTGCACGCGCGTTTCGACGCCGTGCGCGTGTCGCCGGTCTACCGCACGCCCGCGGTCGGCTTCGACGGCCCCGAGTTCCTGAACTGCGCGGCGGCGATCGACACCGACCTCGACGTATTCGCGCTCGATGCGTGGCTGCACGCGCTCGAGGACGCGCACGGCCGCGACCGCACGCAGCCGCGCTTCTCCAGCCGCCCGCTCGACATCGACATCGTCTTCTTCGACGACCTCGTGCTCGACGGACCGGGTCACCTGCAACTGCCGCGGCCGGAACTGCGGCACGCGTTCGTGCTCAAGCCGCTGCACGACCTCGCGCCGGCGCTGCGCGTGCCCGGTGACGGGCGCACGCTGCAGGACCTGTGGGATTCGCTGCACGCCTCCGATCCGGTGGCGGCCGCGTCGCTGCGCCTGGTCGCGACGGCCTACTGAACGCAGCGGGCCGGCGCCGGCTCGGCGGCGAAATCGGCGAGGAAGCGACGCATCGGTTCCAGCAGCGGGCCGGGGGCGCCGTCGACATCGCGCAGGCCGCCGTACTGCAGGTGGTCGTAGAGTTGCACGTCGCGGACCGCGATATCACCGTCGCGCAGCGTCAGTGCCAGCGCGATGCCGTCGTCGTCGGGCTCCGGCGCGATGGCGGTGCAGGCGCGCTGCAGGCCCGCCTCGCGAAACGAGAGCGTCACCGCGGCGCCGCCGGCCGTCGCCGACAGCTGCCCGGGTGCGCGTACGTCCGCCCTCACGCAGAGATGGTCGGCGAGCGCGTCCCCGCTGCGTGGCATGCGGCCGTGCCGCCGCGGGATCTGCTGCGCCAACGTGCGGCCCGGCTGCATGCGTACCCGGAAATCACCTTCGGGCATCGCTTCGAGCGCGCCCGACGGCGCGGCGACGCCGCCATCCCGCAGATCCCACGCTTCGAGCCCGTAACCGAATGCCGGGTTGTGCAGCGGGTTCTCGGCGTAGTCGCGTGCGGTCCAGATTCCGACCGCGGCGACGCCTTCCCGGCGCAACGTGCAAGCGGCGCGGTGCAGGAAAGCGGGCAGCTCGGCAGGCGCCAGCACGGCGTTGCTCTCGTGACCGGGCGTGTTGTCGACGACGTTGAACTGGTCGACGAACAGCGCTTTGCCGCCGCGCTCGCGCGCCTCGCGCAGCAATGCCGTCAGCAGTTCGAGGGAGCGACCCGCCGTCAGCTGTTCGCCCTGGTTGAGCGCGCCCCAGAAAGGCGCCCAGTAGATCGTCAGCAGCGGCGCACCCGGCAGCTCGTACATGCCGTCATGCGCCAGCCATTCGCCGACCACGCGCTTGCCGCCCGCGTCGGTGGTCCATACCGGCTCGCGGTCGATGCGAGCCTCGTACGACAGGTTCGGCAGCATGCCCACCGCCGGCGCATACAGCTTCTCGCGCACGAGCCAGTCCCAGTAGCGGTGGAAGCCGCGGGCATCGCTCTCGACGTCCGGCAGCGGCCGCGGCGTTCCGAAATCCGCCGGCCGCGTCGCCGCATGCTCGTCGAATTCCGAGCGCGCCGTTTCGTCGATCCGACGCAGCCACTGGTCTTCCCAGCTCATGAAGGCGAGCACCACTTCATCGCGACCGTCCACTTCGGCGCCGATGCGACGTACGAAATCGAAATACGATGCGCGCACGTCGGCCCGGTTCATCAGCTGGTGCTGGCGTTCGCCGACGTCGCCGGCGCCGGGGTGGAAGCTCCAGCCGTAGCCGACCCGCAGCATCACCTTCAGGCCCGCTTCGCGCGCGCGGTCGAGCACGAAGCGGAGCCGCTCGAAGGCGCGTTCGTCCCACGTGCAGCAGGGCATCGCCACCGGCTGGAAATCGCCCCAGGCCACCAGCAACACGACGGTGTCGAACCCGTCCTGCTTCAGCGTCTCGAAATCGGCGGCGACTTCGGCGCGTCGGAAGCCGGCGAGCCAATTCTTCGGCCATTGCCGGCCGAACCAGTGGGCGGCCGTGCGGCCATGCAGTTCCGGCGGCACGGTCGCGAGCAGGGTGGGGGCATCGGGGGGCACCGCGGCGGGCGCGGCGTCGACTGCGGCGGGACCCGACGTGCCGACGCGGGGGCCCGGCGCGGTATTGGCGTCGCCGCCGGGGGTGCCGCCGTCCCGGCAGCCGCACAGGCAAAGAATCAGCACGAGCAACAGGGGCGCCACGCGGTCAGGACGCATCGGAAGACGTCGGGGAGGGGTGGGAACCAGGTGGGATTATGCCGATCCCGGGCCTATGATCGCCGCATCCACCCGGGGGGCATGGCCATGTTCGAGAAATTTTCCCGCAGCTGGGGGCTGGTGAAGGCGAGCGCGTCGGTGCTGCGTTCCGACAAGGAACTGCTGCTGTTTCCGGTCGTGTCGGCGGTGTGCACCGCGATCGTCGCGGCGACGTTCATCGTGCCGGCGATCGGCCTGCGCATCTTCGACGGCAGCGAACCGGGCCTCGTCGAGGTGCTGTTCGGGTTCGCGTTCTACCTGTGCCAGTACTTCGTGATCTTCTTCTTCAATACCGCGCTGGTCGGCGCGGCGATGATCCGCCTCGAAGGCGGCGATCCGACGGTCGCCGACGGTCTGCGCATCGCGCGCAGCCGGCTGGGCGCGATCCTCGGCTACGCGGCGATCGCCGCCACGGTGGGCCTGCTGCTGCAGGCGGCCGAACAGCGCGCCGGGATCCTCGGCCGGATCGTGATCGGCATCGTCGGCGTGGCCTGGACGGTGGCGACGTTCCTCGTGGTGCCGGTGCTGGTGGCGCGCGACCTCGGGCCGATCGACGCGGTCAAGGAAAGCGCGGCGCTGCTCAAGCGCACCTGGGGCGAGAACCTGGTCGGCAACGCCGGCATCGGCCTCGCGTTCGGACTGATGACGGTGCTGGTCGTCTTCGCGTTCGTCGCGCTCGTGATCGGCGCCGCGGTGACGATGGGCGCGGTCGCGGCGACCGTGCTCGCGGTGATCGGCGCGCTGGTGCTGGCGTTCATGGCCGTGTTCCAGGCCGCGCTGTCGGGCATCTATTCGGCGGCGCTGTACCGTTTCGCCACCGACGGCGACGCGCCGGCGGGCTTCGGCGGGGGCGAACTGCAGGCGGCGTTCCGGGCGAAGTAGCGCCGGGGCTCACGGGGC
This sequence comes from uncultured Arenimonas sp., assembly GCA_946885815.1. Next base: position 5,769 of record CAMPHE010000017.1, on the reverse strand, counting down.
TTCGGCGATGACGTAGCGGCCGTCGCGCACCTGCACGACGGGCGGGCGTCCGCTCGCCGCGAACGCGTCGAATCCTTCGCGCAATTGCCGCCAGAACGGTGCCCACGGGTCGTCCTTCCAGCCGATCTCCTGTCGCAGGTCGAACCGGAACGGGAACGCATGGACCGGGATCTCGCGCTGGCCGCCGGCGAATGCCGCCCGCGCGAGCGTGTACACCTGCTCGATCGCGTCGTCGCCGATCGCATAGCAGCCGATCGAATAGCAGCTGCCGTGCACCATCAGGAAGTCGCCGGTGCGCCCGTGGGCCCGGTCGTACGCATTCGGGTAGCCGAGATTCATGGAGAGGTGAGCGATGCTGCGCGGGTTCATCCCGCCGGGCCGGATCGCGTAGAAGCCTTCCGGCGCCTGCTGGTCGCCCTGGCGGAGCTTGGGGCCGATCGCGCCGGACCAGTGACAGATCGGGTAGCGGCGGAACAGCACGTACCGTTCGCCGTCGTCGACCCACACCTCGAGGTCGTTCTCTTCCTTGAACACCTGCAGCAGGATCGGCGCGCCCCAGCGCAGGCCGCGACGCTGCAACTGCCTTTCGAGGGAGGCACGCACGCGGGCTTCGGCGGCGGCGGCGCGGTCGCCCTCGCCACTCTCCGGACCGACGGCGACCGAGGGCGAATTCTCCGTTGCCGGAGCGGCGCCGGCGGTGGCGGTGGCCGCCGCGATCATCGCGGCGAGCGCGACGACCTTGCCGGATCGCAGGAGCGGCGGCCTCAAGGCGCCGCCAACCGCCCGCCATCGACGCGGAGCACGTGGCCCGTCGTATAGCGCGCGTCCTGCAGCAGCCAGCGCACGGCTTCGGCGACGTCCTCGGCGCTGCCCGCGCGGGCCAGCGGCACCTTCGCCAGCAGCGCCTGCTTCTCCTCGTCGGACTTGCCGTGTTCGGGCCACAGGATCGCGCCGGGCGACACCGCGTTGACGCGAACTTCCGGCGCGAGTTCCAGCGCCAGCGCGCGCGTGGCCATCAGCAGCGCCGCCTTCGCCATCGAATACGGGCCGTGATCGCGCAGCGGCTGCTCGCCGTGGATGTCGCCGAGGTTGACGATGGCGCCACCGGCCGCGCGCAGCGCCGGCGCCGCGGCCTGGGCGAGGAACCACGGCGCGCGCGCGTTCGACGCGAACAGCGTGTCGAACTGTGCCGGCGTCGAATCGCCGAACGGGGTCGGGAAGAACGCGCTGGCATTGTTCACCAGCGCGTCGAGGCGGCCGAACCGTGCCAGTGTTTCGCCGACCAGATGCGCCGGCGCGGTGTCGTCGGCCAGCTCGGCGACGAGGGCGGTCGTGCTGCGCGCGCGCGCCGCTTCGAGCTCCGCGACGAGCGTCGCCATGTCGTCGGGCGACGCGCGATGGTGCAGGGCGACGTCGTAACCGGCCGCGTGCAGCCGGCGGGCGATCGCCGCACCGATGCGGCGGGCGGCGCCGGTCACCAGCACGACGGGACGGGACTCGGACATACGTCGGCTCCACGCGGAATGTCGTTATCCTGCGCGCAGCCCACCTGATTGCCAACATGAACGAACCCGACCCCGCGCTCGCGCACAGCGAGGAACTGCAGGCCGTCATCCGCGCGCAGATCGGCGGCGCCGGTGGCGCGATTCCTTTTTCCCGCTACATGGAGCTGGCGCTTTATGCGCCGGGACTCGGCTACTACAGCGCCGGCGCGCGCAAGTTCGGCGCCGACGGCGACTTCGTCACCGCGCCGGAACTCGGGCCGACGTTCGCGGCGTGCGTCGCGACGTTCGCGTCGGTGGCGTTCGCGCAGCTCGACGGCGACGTCGACTTCTTCGAGATCGGCGGCGGCAGCGGCGCGTTCGCCGAGGCGGCGCTGCAGGAATTCGCGCGGCGCGGCGCGCTGCCGGCGCGTTATCTGATCCTGGAGCCCAGCGCGGACCTGCGCGAGCGGCAGCATGCGCGCCTGCGGGCGGCGCTCGACGCCGACGTGTTCGCGCGCGTGCACTGGCTCGACGGGCCGCCCGAGCGGGAGTGGCGCGGCGTGCTGTTCGCGAACGAAGTGCTCGACGCGCTGCCGACCCCGCGCTTCGTCGTGCGCGGCGGCGAGGTGTACGAGGAGCATGTGGCGCTGTCCGCCGATGGCGCGCCGATCCGCGTCGACCAGCCGGCCGACGCGCTGTTGCGCGCGGCGGTTCGGCACGTCGAGCACCAGCTCGGCGCGCCGCTGCCCGAGGGCTATCGCTCCGAGCTGCTGCCGCAGCTGCCGTACTGGATCCAGGCGGTGGGCGGGCTTCTGGAGGACGGCGCGATGCTGTTCGTCGACTACGGCTATCCGCGCGCGGAGTACTACCTGCCCGAGCGCCGCGACGGCACGCTGGTCTGCCATCGACGCCATGTCGCGAACGCCGATCCGTTCGCGCTCCCGGGCCTGCAGGACATCACCGCGTTCGTCGATTTCACGGCGCTGGCCGAAGCCGGCGTCGGGGCGGGTTTCGAGCTCGCCGGGTACTGCTCGCAGGCGAGTTTCCTGATCGCCAACGGGCTCGGCGAACAGCTGCAGGCGATCGAGGCGATCGCCGATCCGGTCGAGCGGCATCGCCGCACCAACGAGGTCAAGCGGCTCACGCTGCCCGGCGAGATGGGCGAGCGGTTCCAGGCGATGGGGTTCCAGCGCGGCGTCGACATGGGACTGGCGTTCGCCGTCGGCGACCTGACGCGGCGGCTGTGATGCCGGTGACGCCCGGGTCGCGGCCGCGCAGGCCGGCGCTGCGCGCTTTCCACCGGCCGCGGGTGTGGCTGGCGGTGTGGGCGTTCGGCTGGGTGCTTTGCGTCGTGCTGTCGCTGGTGTCGCCGGTCGCGATCGACGCGCCGTCGGGTTCCGACAAGTTCGGCCACCTGCTCGCGTACTTCGTGCTGACGGCGTGGGCCGTGCAGCTGTTCGCGACCTGGCGGGCGCAGGCACTCGCCGCGGCGGCCCTGGTCGCCCTCGGCATCGCGCTCGAGTTCGCGCAGGCCGGCTTCACCACCGACCGCCTCGCCGAACCCGCCGACGCGCTCGCCGACACCCTCGGCGTCCTGCTGGGCCTCGCCACCGCGGCGACCCCGCTCGCCACCGCCCTCCAGCGCCTCGACCGGAAAATCTGCTCTGAGCAAATTAAATAATTTGCTCAGAGCAGATTTTTGATCGCGGCGATGCGCTGGCGGCGGAGCCATTCGCCGACGGCCGGGCCCTCGAGGCCGGCGGCGACGGCGTCGGTGGCGGAGACCGTCATCGCCGCCGCGTGCAGGCGTACGAGCAGCGCGCCGGACGGGTAGGGCTGGTCCTGCAGCCCGAGCCGGCCGCGCTTGTCGGCCTCGCACACCAGCGCGATCCGCGCGACGCGCTCGGGCCGGCGGAAGGCGTCGCAGCGCGCGAGCAGGTCGTGCACCTTCTCCGGCCGCATTTCGGCGAGGCGATGCACGTTCAGGTGTTCGCGGCAGACGATCTGCGCCAGCGCGCCGTATTCCTGCGGCACCTTCAGCCGCAGCGCGACGTCACGCACCGGCGCGACGCCACCGTGTTCGTGACCGATGTGCTTCGGCAGCACGTCGGCCGGCGTCAGCGCCTTGCCGAGGTCGTGCACCAGCGCGCAGAACCCCACCAGCGAATCACCGGGGGCGAGCGTCGCCGCCATGTCGAGCACCATCTCCACGTGCACGCCGGTGTCCACTTCCGGGTGGTACTCGGCGCGTTGCGGCACGCCGTACAGCGCCTCCACTTCCGGCAGCAGCTTCGCCAGCGCGCCGCAGTCGTGCAGCAGGCGCAGGCCGGCGGACGGCACCGGCATCTCCAGCATCCGCTTCAGCTCCTGCCAGACGCGCTCGGGCACGAGGTGGTCGACCTCGCCCGCGTCCACCATCGACCGCATCAGCGCCAGCGTCTCGTCCGCCACGGTGAATCCGAGCGGCGCGAACCGTGCCATGAAACGCGCGCCGCGCAGGATGCGCACCGGGTCTTCCGCGAACGCCGGCGAGACATGCCGCAGCACGCGCGCCTCGATGTCGCGCGCGCCGCCGAACGGATCCACCAGCGTCCCGTCGTCCGCTTCGGCGATCGCGTTGATCGTGAAGTCGCGCCGTTCCAGGTCCTGTTCCAGCGTCACCGACGGGTCGGCGTGCACGACGAACCCGCGGTAGCCGGGCGCGCTCTTGCGCTCGGTGCGCGCAAGCGCGTGCTCTTCCTTCGTTTCCGGGTGCAGGAACACGGGGAAATCCTTGCCGACCGGGACGAAGCCCGCCTGCACCATCGCCTCGGGTGTGGCGCCGACCACGACGTGGTCGCGATCGCCGGGCGCCTGCCCGAGCAGCCGGTCGCGCACCACGCCGCCGACGCGGTACGTGCGCACGTCAGCGCGACGCGCGGTAGCGCGTGTACCGCGCCTGGCGTTCGTCCACGTGCCCGAGGATCTCCGGCAGCTTCGCCGACACCGGCGTCGCGGTGATGCCGAGCCGGTGCAGGCCGTCGATGCCGCCGACCGAATCGGTCAGCAGCGAACGGAAATTGTCCGAAGAAAACGGCTTGCCGGGTATGAAGTCGAACGCCCACGCCTGCACGCGCCCGAGCGCGTCCGGCAGCGGCACCACCCAGCGCCGCAGCCCGCACTGCTTCGCCGTCATCCGCACGATCTGCGCCAGCGTGAACACCTCCGGCCCGTACAGCTCGTACACCTCGCCGAACGTGCGCCGGTCGCGCAGCGCGCGCACGAACGCCTCGACGACGTCGCCGATGTACACGGGCGCGAACTTCGCGCCGGCGCGCGCGAGCGGCAGGACCGGATTCGCGAGGCCCAGCAGCGTCGCGAAGCGACAGAACAGGCCGTCGCCGCGGCCGAAGATCACCGACGGTTCGAAGATCGTCCAGTCCAGGGCCGAGCGCTTCACCGCCGATTCCGCCTCGCCGCGCGAGCGCAGGTAATGGCTCTGGCCGCGCCCGGCGTTGAGCGCGCTCATCTGCAGCAGCCGCCGCGTGCCGGCGAGCTGCATCGCGGCGATCACCAGCTTCGTCAGCTCCACGTGCGCGCGCCGGAAGCCGCGCCCGCTGTCGCCGGCCTCGTTGAGGATGCCGACCAGGTTGATCACCGCGTCGGCGCCGGCGAACGCCTGCTGCAGCGCCCCGGGGTCGTACACGTCGACCTCGCGCAGCGCCACGCCCGGCGGCACCAGCCGCAGCGGGTGCGCCGACAGATTGCGGCTGAGCAGGGTCACGTCGTGGCCGTCGGCCGCGAGCCGCGCGACGAGATGGCGGCCGACGAACCCGGTACCGCCGAGCACGACGAGCTTCTGGGGAATCATGGCGGGGAAACAGGCTCCGGGGCGGGGCAGGTGAAGGCACGGCGTTTCGGCGAGCCGGCGGCGACGGTGCGGCCGAGCATCCGCTCGCCGACCGGCACGGCGGTGCCGTCCAGGCGCCAATCGTAGATCACGCTGAAGGCCAGCACCCGGGCGACGTAGTCGCGGGTCTCCTTGTACGTGACCGTCTCGATCCAGAAATCCGGATCGAAGCCCGGCCGGTCGCGCTTCCAGCGGCCCACCGGGGTCGGCCCGGCGTTGTAGGCGGCGATCGCGGGGTAGGCGATGCCGGCGTTCTCGTCCAGCTCGTGGCGCAGGTGCGCGATGCCGAGCGTCAGGTTCGTGGTCGGGTCGTAGAGGCTCGCGGGCCCGGTCCATGCGCGGCCGAGCCGGCGCGCGGTGGCCTGCGCGGTGGACGGCAGCAGCTGCATCAGCCCG